>NZ_JBHWIE010000024.1:0-57850 GCF_042732085.1 Actinosynnema sp. NPDC059797 | reverse complement strand
GCCCTGTAGGGTCCCGGTGGGGGAACGCGTGAGGGGGCGGCGACGGTGCGGGTATCGGAATCCCGGCGCGCGGTGGCCGCGACCGGAGTCATCGCGGCATCGGTCGGCCTGGCGGTAGACGACGCGGTGGTCATCCAGGACTCGAACAAGCTCACCCTGCGCCTGCTGCCGTGCGACGCCCTGGCGCGGGTGGCGCCGGCGGCGGATCAGGTCGCGCGGATGGAGGTCGAGCTGGCCCAACGGCTCGTCGGCGCCGGGAGCCCGGTGGCCGCCCTCGACCCCCGGGTGGGGCCGCGCGTCCACGAGCGCGACGGTTTCGTGGTCACGCTGTGGACCTACTACGAGTCCACGACACCCCCTGACGTCTCACCGGCCGACTACGCCGACGCGCTGAGGCGGCTGCACGCCGGCATGCGCGGACTCGACGTCCCCGTGCCGCACTTCACGGACCGGGTCGAGCAGGCCCAGCGGCTCGTGGCGAGCCGCGACCGCACCCCGGCCCTCGCCGACGCGGACCGGGCGTTCCTCGGCGACGCCCTGCGGGACCTGCGGCGGGCGATCGGCGGGCGCGGCGGGGCCGAGCAGCTGCTGCACGGCGAGCCGCACCCCGGCAACGTGCTCGCCACGGCGCACGGGCCGCTGTTCGTGGACTTCGAGACCTGCTGCCGCGGCCCGGTCGAGTTCGACCTCGCCCACGCGCCCGAAGAGGTCACCGAGCACTACCCGGGTGCCGACCACGACCTGGTGCGCCGGTGCCGGATCCTGGGGCAGGCCATGGTGACGGCGTGGCGCTGGGACCGGGACGACCGGTTCCCCGACGGTCGCCGGCTGGGCGTCGAGGGGCTGGACCTGGTCCGCGCGGCACTCGACCGCGACGGCCCGGACGCCTGACGCCCGGCGGTCGGGACCCCGCCGGGCCGCGGCGGGCGCCGGCCTGGCCGGGTCACCGCTGAGCGCGCGGTGGGGTCCCGTTCAGCGCGCCGACCCGGTGGGGACGTCCTCGAGGGCGAGCCGCCACCAGGTGTCCTCGGTGAGGAGGTGCAGGTCGGGTCCCCGACCGAAGACCTGCGTCGCGGCGGGCAGCGGTTGCCCGTCGGGCTGGACGAGCCGGTGCTCGCCGGTCACGTGGAACCGGTCGCCGTCGAGCACGCCTGTCACCAGGCGGTCGTGGTCGGGGCCGTAGCCGCCGTACAGGGCGACCCGGGAGTTGCCCACTACCAGTGCCCTGGCGCCGCGGACGTCGTTGTGCCAGCCGGTCACGGCGCCGTCGTGGATGCGCACGATGGGGAAGTCGCAGTAGTAGCAGACCCATGCCGTGTCGCCGTGGACGTTGAGCGCGTAGCAGTCGTCGATCGCGCCCCAGGCCGCGACCGCGTGCTGCGGGTAGTGCCACGTCCGGGCGAGGTCGGGGGAGAACCGGTTCAGCCCCCACTCGCCCAGCGGTTCATCGCCGCCGAAACCCCAGCCGCGGTTGCCGTGGACGCCCTCGTCGAAGTAGCCGACCCAGACCTCGCCCCGGCGGCTGGTCAGCACGTGCTCGATGCCGTCGCCGAGGGTCCGCTCGCCCAGCACCGCCCCGTCGGGGCCGTACACGACCGCGTTGCGCTCCGGACCGCCCGGCAGCCACCGGCACCGGGCGCCCACCACGAGGACCCGGTCACCGGGCAACGGCTGCACGGTGGGGAACGCCACCGTCAGGCCCGCGATCTCGGTGACCACGGCCGTGTCCGGGACGTGCACGGTGACCTGCGCGCCGACCGGCCGGAGCGCCCGGGAGTCGGGGAACGCGGCCCCGCCCGACCCCACGGTCACCGACCTCAACGCCGACAGGTCCTCGGCCTTCGACCACAACGCCACCACCTCGCCGGAGGGGCCGACCGACGCGCACAGCCGCACGTCGCCCGGCCGGGGCGCGACCAGGTGCGCGTGGTGGCGCACCCGCACCACGGGCAGCGCCATCACCTCCGCGCGGCGCGCCGCGTCCGCGGGCCCATAACCGGATTCGTCGTCCACGCGCGCATTGGACCAGAAGATCGGACGACGCCGACGAACCACCCGGTCACGACGCCCCGGCCTACGTCCTCACCCGGGCGGCCCGGGATTCCAGGTAGCGCTGCTCGGCGATGCTCGCGGTGGCCTTGGCGGCGCGCCGGTAGTGCTCGTGCGCCCCCGCCCGGTCGCCGGCCTTCTCCAGCAGGTGCGCCCGCACGGACAACAGCCGGTGGTGGCCGTCCATCCGCGCGTCGCCGTCCAGGGTGGACAACAGGGCCAGCCCGGCCCGGGGTCCTTCGACCTCGGCGAGCGCGATCGCCCGGTTCAGGGTGACCACCGGGTTGGGCGCGATCCTCTCCAGGACCAGGTAGAGGGCGTGCACCTGCGGCCAGTTGGTCAGCTCGGCGGTGGGCGCGTCGGTGTGCGTGGCGGCGATGGCGGCCTGCAGCTGGTAGGGGCCCAGGACGGAACCTGCCAGGGACGCCTTGGCCAGGTCGGTGCCCTCCTCGACCAGCGCGCGGTCCCACCGGGAGCGGTCCTGCTCGACCAGCGGCACGAGGTCGCCGGTCGCGGTCGTGCGCGCCGCCCGCCGGGCGTGGGTCAGCAGCATCAGCGCGAGCAGCCCCGTGACCTCGCTGTCCCCGGGCAGCTGTGCGTGCACCGACCTGGTCAAGCGGATGGCCTCGCGCGCGAGGTCGACGCGGTGCAGCTCGGTGCCCGAGGAGGCGGTGTAACCCTCGTTGAAGATCAGGTACAGCACGTGCAGGACGACCCGCAGCCGTTCCTCGCGCTCGGATCCCCCCGGCAGGTCGAACGTGCTGCCGGCGGCTTTGACGCGCTGCTTGGCCCGGCTGATCCGGGCCGCCATCGTGGCCTCCGGCACCAGGAACGCGCGGGCGATCTCGGCGGTGGTCAGGCCGCCCACGGCGCGCAGCGTCAGCGCGGTCTGGGAGGCCGCGGTCAGCGCGGGGTGGCAGCACAGGAACAGCAGCAGGAGCGTGTCGTCGGTGTCCGGCACGTGCTCGGGGACCGGCTCGGCGGCCAACGCGGCTGCTGTCGCGGACTCCCGCTCGCGACGCGCGTGGTCGCTGCGCAGCCGGTCGACCAACCGCCGCGATGCGACGGTCACCAGCCAGCCACGCGGGTTGTCCGGCACCCCCTCGACCGGCCACTGCACGGTGGCGGCGAGGACGGCCTCCTGCACCGCGTCCTCGCAGCCCTCGAACCGGCCGTGCCGGCGCACGAGCGTGCCGAGGACCTGCGGCGCGAGCCGGCGCAGCAAGTCCTCGGCGGTCGGCGCGCTCACGCCTCCGGCAGCCCGTCGGCGAACATCACCTGCCGCACCTCGACCCCCAGGCCCTCGAAGCGGGTGTCGGGGATCCGCGCCGCCAGCTCGACCGCCCGCGCCTTGTCCTCGCAGTCGACCAGGTAGAAGCCGCCCAGGTACTCCTTGGCCTCCAGGAACGGCCCGTCGGTCACCACCGGCTGACCGTCGCGCACCGACACCACGGCGGCCTGCGACGGGTCGACCAGCGCCTGCGTGGTGATCAGCTCACCGGAGGACTTCAGGGACTCGATGAACCGGGCGTGGCCCTCGCCGATCGCCGCCTTCTCCTCGTCGGTCAACGCGTCCAGCACGGCCGGGTTGATGTGCAGGCTGATCAGGAACTGCATCCCGTTCTCCTCGTGGTAGGCGGGCCCTCCACCGGGCCTCTCGACCTGTTGGTCGGAGCCGCCGCCGCCGTCTTGACATCGCCCCGCCCGAAATCTTCCCACCGGCCGCCGCCGCGACCGCGAGCCGGCCGTGTCAAGGATCACCCGGCCGCTCCGACCACCCGGCGGGACGTCAAGAGGACGTCGGGAGGACGAGGAGTGCGGACCATGCGGTTCAACCGGGTGTGGCTGGGGCTGGGGCTGCTGATGCTGCCCACGCTGCTCGTGGCGATGGACGCGACGGCGTTGCTCCTCGCGCTGCCGGACCTGAGCGCCGACCTGGGCGCCACCGGCGTCGAGCAGCTGTGGATCAGCGACAGCTACGGTTTCGCGGTCGCCGGCCTGGTGATCACGATGGGCACGCTCGGCGACCGGATCGGCCGCCGACGGCTGCTCCTGGTGGGCGCCGCCGCGTTCGCGGCGCTCTCGGTCGTGGCAGCCTTCGCGACCGACCCGCTGACGCTGATCGTCGCGCGGGCGCTGCTGGGCGTCGCCGGTGCCACCCTGGCGCCCTCCACGCTGGCACTCATCACGACCATGTTCCGCGACGGGCGGGAACGCGGACTGGCCATCGCGACCTGGGCGGCCTGCCAGTTCACCGGCGGCGCCCTCGGGCCCGTGCTCGCCGGGCTGCTGCTCCAGCACTTCTGGTGGGGGTCGGTGTTCCTGGTCGCGGTGCCGGCGATGGCGTTGTTGCTGCTCGCCGGACCGGTCCTGCTGCCGGAGTTCCGCAGCGACCGAGCCGGGCGGGTGGACCCGGTCGGTGTCGGGCTCTCGCTCGCGGCGGTGCTCCTGGTGGTCTACGGCGTCAAGCAGCAGGCCGTCGACGGCACGTCCCTCGTGCCCGCGACGGCCCTCGTGGTGGGCACGGCCGCCGGTGCGATGTTCGCACGTCGCCAGCTGCGGCTGGAGGCGCCGCTGCTGGACCTGCGGCTGTTGCGCGACCGCCGGGTCACGGCCGTGCTCGTCGCGCTCGTCTTCGCCGGCGTCGGCATGGCCGGCACGGGACTGCTCGTGACGCAGTACCTCCAGGGAGTGCTGGGCTTCCCACCGGTCGTCGCGGCGGTGCTGTTCGCCCCGATGGGCCTGGGCGTCGCGGTCGGCACGGCGGTCGCGCCGGCGCTGGCCCGCCGGGTCGGGCAGACGAGCGCCATCGCGGGCGGGATGGCGGTCTCGGCGCTGGGCTGCCTGCTGCTGGTGACCGTCGGCGGTCCCGGCGCCCTGCCGTCGGTGATGACCGGCATCACCGTCCTGGCCCTGGGCACGGGCCCCCTGTTCGCCCTGGGCACCGGTCTGGTCGTCGACTCCGTGCCGCCGCACCGCGCCGGCTCGGCGGCGTCGATGTCGGAGACCGGCAACTACCTGGGCGGTTCGCTCGGCTTCGCGCTGCTCGGCGTGGTCGCCGCGGCCGTCTACCGCGATGGGGTCGACGGCACGTCCGACTCGCTGGCCGGCGCGATCACCGCCGCCCGGCACCTCCCCGCCGACCGGGCCGAGGACCTGCTGCACACCGCGAAGCAGGCGTTCACCTCCAGCCTGCACGTCACCGGCGCCCTCACCGCGGTCGTCTTCGCCGGGCTGACCGCGCTGGTCCTGGCCGCGCGCGGCAGCGACGCCCTCGCGGAGCCCGGCCGCTGATAGCTTGCCGGGGGAGGTGCGCCGGTGGACGAGGTCAGGTTCGAGCAGGGGCTGGTGCGCGCGCTGCTGCGGGAACAGCACCCGGACCTGGCCGACCTGGAACTCCGGGACGTCGACGGCGGTTGGGACAACCAGATGTGGCGCCTGGGCGGGGAACTGGCCGTGCGCCTGCCGCGCACCGGGCGCGCCCCGGACCTGTTGCGCACCGAGCAGGAGTGGCTGCCCGCGCTGGCCGGGCGGCTGCCGCTGCCGACGCCGGTCCCGGTGCGCGTCGGTGAGCCCTCGGCGCTGTTCGGGCACACGTGGACGGTCGTGCGCTGGGTGGAGGGCGTCCCGGCGGACCGCGCGCCGATCACCCGCGCCGACGCGGCCGAGACCCTGGCGGGTTTCCTCCGCGCCCTGCACCGACGGGCGCCCGCCGACGCCCCGGTCAACCCGACGCGGCGCATCCCGCGGGCGGGGGAGGGGGACGGGTTCGCCGAGTGGTCGCGGGTCATCGAGGGCGAGGCGGGCGCGGGCACCGCCCGGGAGATCTGGGCGGAGGCCGTCGCGGCGCCGGCGTGGCGGGGGTCGCCGAGGTGGCTGCACGGCGACCTGCACCCCGCGAACGCGGTCGTGCGGGACGGGGCGCTCGCCGGGGTGGTCGACTTCGGCGAGCTGTGCGCGGGCGATCCGGCGATCGACCTGTCGGCCGCCTGGGTCCTGCTGCCGGCGGGCGCGGCGGACCGGTTCTTCGACGCCTACGGGGACGCCGACGAGGCCACCGTCACGCGGGCGCGCGGTTGGGCCGTGCTGCGCGCGCTGACCCTGATCGCCATCGGGCGCAACGGCAGGCTCGGCCTCGCCGGGGGCAAACCGACGTGGGAACCGGCGGGTCGGGCCGCGCTCGAACGGGCCTCGGCCGCGACCTGAACGCCGATAGGCTCCTCCCGGTGAGCGAGCACCTGCCCGAAGGCGGCATCGAACTGTCACCCGCCGAGGTCGGAGCCCTGGACGCGAGGTGGGCGTCCTGCTGGACCCCGGACGTCGTCGCGCGGCGGCTGGCCGGGGTCGCCACGCCCTGGTGCGTCGCCGCCGGCTGGGCGCTGGACCTGTTCCACGGCGCCCCGACGCGCGCGCACGGGGACATCGAGATCGCGGTGCCGGCCGCCGGTTTCCCCGAGGTCCGCGCCCGCTTCCCCGGGTACGCCTTCGACGCCGTGAGCAGCGGCCGGATCTGGGCGGATGCCACACCGGAGGTGCTGGCCGCCACGCACCAGACCTGGCTGCGCGACCCGGCCACCGGCGACTACCTGCTCGACGTGTTCCGCGAACCGCACGACGGCGACACCTGGGTCTGCCGGCACGACGGGACGATCCGGCTGCCCTACCGCGACGTCATCCGCCACACCGACGACGGCGTCCCGTACCTGGCGCCCGAACTGGTCCTGCTGTTCAAGGCCGAGCACGCCCGCCCGAAGGACCAGGCGGACTTCGACCGGGCCGTCCCGCGCCTGACCCCCGCCCAGCGCGGGACCCTCGCCGAACTCGTCGCCCACGCCTACCCGGGGCACCGCTGGCTCGCGGACCTGTAGCGCCGCGCGCGAACAGCCCGGCGCGGCCCACCCGTTCGGCCGGCGCCGGGGCAGCCCTCTCCACCGGCCGCCGAGACCGGACCGGACGGGCGGACGGGCGGCGTGCGGTCGCGCACCCGGTTGCCGCACCGGGCATCCTGGGGGTCGCGCGGAGCGGCCCGGAGGGGGAGCTGATGGCGGAGGCAGGCGGTCCGGCGCGGCTGCGCGCGGTGCTCGCCGACCGGGAGTTCCAGGCGCTGTTCGCGGCGCAGCTGCTGAGCATGGTGGGCGACCAGCTCGCCCGGGTCGCCCTGTCCGTCCTGGTCTACGAGCGCACCTCCTCGGCGGGCTGGACCGCCGCGACCTACGGCCTGACCTACCTGCCGGACCTGGTCAGCGGACCGCTGCTGTCCGGCCTGGCGGACCGGTACCCGCGCCGCGCCGTCATGGTGGTGACCGACCTCGCCCGCGCGGCGCTCGTCGCCCTCATGGCGGCGCCCGGCCTGCCGCTGTGGGTCGCCGCCGCGCTGCTGGTGCTCGTGCAGGCGCTCGGCGCACCCCACGGCGCCGCGCGCGGCGCGACCCTGGCGGCCGCGCTGACGGGCGACCGCTACGTGGTGGGCGTCGCCGTCCAGGACGTCATGGTGCAGTCGAGCCAGGTGGTCGGCTTCGCCACCGGCGGCCTGGTCGTGGCGGGGCTCGGCGTCGGCGAGGGCCTGCTGCTGGACGCCGGGACGTTCCTGGTGTCCGCGGTCCTCGTGCGCCTGGGCGTGCGCGCCCGGCCCGCGGCGCACGCGGCGGCCGCGACCTCGACGGGCGCGGCGGCCTGGTCCTGGTGGACCTCGCTGCGCACGGGGCTGGGCCTGGTGCTGGGCGACCGGCGGCTCCGCGCGCTGCTCGGGCTGGCCTGCGTCGCGGGCTGCTACGTCGTGGTCGAGGGCCTGGCGGTCCCGTACGCCGACGAGATCGGCGAGGGGACGGCGGCCGTGGGCCTGCTGCTCGCGGCCAACCCGGCGGGCACGGTGGTCGGCACCGTGCTGGTGGCCAGGCTCGACGAGCGGCTGCGCGTGCGGCTGATGGGCCCGCTGGCGGTCGCCGCCTGCGCGGTGCTGGTGCTGTGCGCCGCGCGCCCGGGGCTCGCCCTCACGGTGGTGCTGTGGGCGCTGTCCGGCGCCGCCTCCGGGTACCACGTGGTCGCGCGCACGCTGTTCGTGCGGCTGGTGCCGGACGAGCACCGCGGGCAGTGCCTCGGCCTGGCCGGCACCGCGCTGCGCACCGCCCAGGGCGGCGGCATCGTGCTGGCCGGCCTCGCGGCGACCGCGACGTCCGCGGCGTCGGTCATCGCGGTCGCCGGTGGGCTCGGCGTGCTCGGCGCGCTGCTGGCGACCGGGGCCTGGCAGCGCGCGAGCGCCGGCTAGCCGCGTCCCGGCCGGGATCCCGCCGAGGGAGTCCACTCGTTGCCCCGAAGGGTCCACTCGTTGCCGTGGCGGAACGTCCACTCGTTGCCGCGGGCGGCGCTCGGGGTCCACTCGTTACCAGCGGTGATGCGCATGGGGTGCTCCTCGTTACCGGTCGTGCTGGGCCAGGGACAAGACCGCACCCGTACGGGCTCGTGACTTGGGGTGGTCCCGTGGTTACCGTGCTGGGAACGTGCAGGTGCGGCTGGTTGGAACCGTATGGGGTCGTGACATGAGTGTGAGCGCGGAGTCTCCGCAGCGCCGAGCCGCCGGTCAACGCCTGCGCCTGGTTCAGCCGTCCCGCTGGCGGCTCTGGGAGCTACCCCGGCCGGTGCTCGCCTACGTGCTGCTCGTCGACGTCGCGGCGGTCGCGGTGGTCGTGCTGACCTCGGTGTCCGCCACCATCTCCTCGACCGACCTGGTGCGCTTCGGCGTGCTGCTGGCGGGCGCCGTGGTGCACCTGGAGGCGGCCCGCGGCATCGAGCGCCTGCGCGAGGTGACGACCCAGGGTTCGCCCTACGTGAACCTCAAGAGCCTGTGGGTCTTCACCGGCGTCCTGCTGCTGCCGCTGCCGCTGGTCGTGGCGCTCACCGCGGTGACCTTCATGCACGCCTGGACCCGCGTGGACGGGCGCTCGGTGGCGTGCCGGAAGGTCTTCTCGGCGGGCACCTTCGTCCTGGCGTCCGGGGCCGCCGCCGCGGTGCTCGCCCTCAGCGGGCAGACCGGCGCGCCGACCATCCCCGACGGCCCGCTGGGCGCCGCCGTGCTGCTGGCGGCGGCGGTGACCTGGTGGTTCGTCAACTTCGCCCTCGTCGTCCTGGTCATCGCGCTCAACAACCCGGGCGCGCCGCTGCGCCAGGCCTTCGGCGACCCGGCCGAGCAGCGCATCGTGGCCGCCGCGCTGGCGCTGGGCATCGGCATGGCCGTGGTGGTGGTCCACGCGCCGTGGCTGGTGGTCATCCAGATGTTCAGCGTGCCGGTGCTGCACCGCACGTTCCTCGTGCCGCAGTTCCAGCGCCGCCTCCAGTCCGACCCCAAGACCGGGCTGATGGAGGCGACGTACTTCGCGCACGTGGCCGGCGCGCACCTCGACCGGCTGTGCGAGCAGGGCCGGTCGTGCGCCCTGCTGATGATCGACCTCGACCGCTTCAAGGAGGTCAACGACCGGCTGGGCCACCGGGCCGGGGACGAGCTGCTGGTCGTGGTGGCGAGAGCCCTGCAGGCGGAGCTGCGCGAGGGCGACTTCGTCGCCCGGTTCGGCGGCGACGAGTTCGTGGTGCTGCTGCCGGGCGCCGGGCCCGACGACGTCGAGGACATCTGCGCCCGGCTCCTGCGCGCCCTGCGCGGGCTGGAGCTGACGCTCACCACACCGGCGGGGCCGGTCCCGGTGGGCGGGTTGACCGCCTCGCTCGGCGCCGCGCTGTCCACCGCGCACGGCGACAGCGTCGACCGGCTCCTCCTCACGGCCGACGCGGCGCAGCGGGTCGCCAAGGACGCGGGCGGCGACCGCTTCGTCCTCGCGCCGCTGCCACCCGCCGCCGACCTCCCGGTCCCGCGTTAGCGCAGGTGGTCGCCTGCCTGGGCGCCCAGGACGTCCAGGAGGGCCAGCGCCTCGGCGTCCGACGACCCCGGTGGCGCGCTGTAGACGACGAGGTGCTGGTCGCGGTCGGTGAGCGCGAGGGTGTCGCAGTCGACGGTGACCCGTCCGACGACCGGGTGGTGGAAGGTCTTGGTGAGCACCGGCGCGGCCCGCACGTCGTGCCGCTCCCAGAGCCGGGCGAAGTCGGGGCTGCCGTCGCGCAGCTCGTCGACGAGCTCGGTCACCCCGGGGTCCGCCGGGTAGCGGGCGAGGGCGGCGCGCAGCTCCAGGACCACGTGGTGGCGGAACTCGGCGGCGTCGGAGATCCCGTACAGGGCCGCGTCGGCGGGCTGCGGCCCGAGGAACGCCTTGCGCGCGAGGTTGCGCTCCCCTGCGTCGAGCCCGCCGAAGTCCTCCATGAGCGCGGCCGCGAGGTCGTTCCACGCGAGCACCTCGAATGCGGCGGACACGACGAAGGCCGCCGTCCGCGGCAGCCGGTCCAGGAGCGCGAGGATGCTCGGGCGGACGTCGCGCCGGTGCAGCCGGGTCCGGGTCGGCGCGGTGCCCGCGAGGAGGTGGAGGTGGTCGGACTCGGCGTCGGTGAGCCGCAGCGCGCCGGCGAGGGCGGCGAGGACCTCGCCCGACGGCCTGGGCGCCCTGCCCTGTTCGAGCCGGGTGTAGTACTCGGTGGAGATGTGCGCGAGGACCGCGACCTCCTCGCGGCGGAGGCCCGGCGTCCGGCGCCGCGACCCGGGTGGGAGGCCGACGTCCTGCGGCCGGAGCCGTTCACGACGGCTGCGGAGGAACGCCCCCAGTTCGTGCTTGTCCACGCCGCCCAGTCTGCACGCCGCGCGGTCGCGCCATCCTGGTACAGCTTGTGCCTGCCTGAGGTCCGGGACCGGCCGGAGGCTGGTCGCCATGACGAACAACAGCGACATCGCGCCCATCGGCCTGCTCACCGGCAAGGTCGTCCTCATCACCGGCGCCAGCCGCGGCATCGGGGCGGCCGCGGCCCGGCTCTTCGCCTCCGAGGGCGCCGCCGTCGTGCTCGCCGCGCGGAGCGCCGACGCCCTCGACCGCGTCGTCGCCGACGTCCGCGCGGACGGCGGCGTCGCCGACGCCGTCACCCTGGACCTCGCCGACCCCGCGAGCATCCGCGCCGCGGTCGGCCGCGTCGACGAGCTGCACGGGCGGCTGGACGGCGCCTTCAACAACGGCGCCGCCATCCAGCGGCAGGTCGGCCCGGTCGACACCACCACCGACGAGGACATCGACGAGCAGTTCACGGTGAACTTCCGCGCGCACTGGACCGCCATGACCGCCGAGGCCGCGCTCATGCGGCAGGGCGGCGGTGGCGCGATCGTCAACACGTCCAGCATCGGCAGCCGCCGCGCGAACCCCGTCCTCCCCGCGTACGGGGCCATGAAACGCGCGCTCAACAGCCTCACCGAGAGCGCCGCCGTGAACTGGGCCGGTGACGGCATCCGGGTCAACGGCATCACCCCCGGCGGCACCGCCACGCAGATGATCGACGCCTGGGAGGCGGCGACGCCCGGCATCATCGCGCAGGTGACTGCCACCCCCCCGCTCGCCTGCTTGCCCCAGCCCCGGCAGGTCGCCGAGGCGGCCGCGTGGCTGCTCAGCGACCGGGCCTCGTACGTGACCGGCGCGATCCTGCCGGTCGACGGCGGCGCCGGCGCGTGAGGGGGGCGGTCCGGTCCGACCGGGGCGGTCGGAGTTAGCCCGTTGGGGTGTTTCCGGGGCGGTTCGCCCCAGCCCGCCCCGACCGGTCGCTTGACTGGTGGTCCGGGTTCGGGAGCGCCGCGGGGGGGGATTGTTGACGTCGGAACTGGAGCAGGTCGGGCACCGCCGCGTGGCCGACGTCGTGCGCGACGTCGTCGCCCGGGTGGCGCCGGAGGAGGTCCCGGTCGTCGACGCGCTCGCCGCCCTCGACCCCGGTGACGCCTCCCGCCGGGTCGGGGGGACCGGTGTCCGGCGGGAGCCGCTGGGGTTCGGGCTGGGCGACGTGGCGGTGATCGTCACGCCGGTCGTGTGGGTGGCCGTCGAGCACGTCGTGACCAGGCTGACCGACTCGGCCGCCGACAGCCTCGTGGACCGCGTGCGGCGGCTGGTCCGGCGGCGGAAGGCCGTCGAGCCGGTGGTGGCGCTGCCGCTGACCGCCGAGCAGCTGGCCGAGGTGCGGCGCAAGGCGCTGGAGACCGCCGTGCGACGGGGGCTCGCGCCGGAGGAGGCCGAGTCGATCGCCGACGCCATCGTCGCGCGCCTGGTCCTGGGCGACGAGCCCGAGCCGGAGTAGGCGGTGGCGTCCCGGGTCGACGAACGGGTCCTGGGCCCCGGCACGACCGTCCGGTTCACGCTGCTGCTGGTGCTGCTGGCGGTCGCGTCGGTGGCGGCGGCCTCGGACTTCGCCTCGTTGCCGGTGGACCCCGACCCGTGGTCGTGTTGGCTGGCCGCCGGCTGGGACCCGGACCGGGGGGACCTGGCCGTGCTCGGCGGCCGGCTCAGCCAGGCCGGCCCCCTCGAAGCGTGCCTCGCCCACCACGCGCCACCGCCGCCGTGGTGGCTGCCGCTGCTCGGGCCGGTCGTGCTGGGCCTGGTCGCGACCGCCCTGTTCTTCGCCACCGCCGCCCGCAAGGCGCGCCGGCTGGTGCCGGTGGCGCGCGTCGACCGCGACGGCGACCTGACCGCCGCCCTCGACGACCTGGTGGCCACCGCCGGGCTGCCGAGGTCACCCGCGTTCGTGGTGGACCCGACCGCCGCGTCCACCGGCGCCGTCGTGTTCGGCCGGGACCGCGAACCCGTCGTGAGCCTGCACGCCGGGCTGCTCGTGCGCCGCGCCGCCGACCCCGCGGGGTTCCGCGCGGTCGTGCTGCACGAGCTGGCGCACGTCCACAACCGCGACGTCACCCTCACCGGCGCGACCGTCGCCCTGTGGCGGGCGTTCCTGGCGCTGGTGCTGCTGCCGGAGGCGGTGTGGCTGGCCGCGCGGTTCGCGGACGGCCCGTCCTCGCCGCTGTGGTCGTCCACCCTGCCCGTCCTCGCGCGCGGCGCCGTGCTCGCGGTCGTGCTGGTGCTGCTGGTGCACCTCGCGCGGGCGGACGTGCTGCGCACCCGCGAGGTCCACGCCGACCTGACGGCGCTGCGGTGGGGCGCGGACCGGCGCGGCTGGGACGTCGCGGACACCCGGCCGTTCGGCGGCGCGTTCGCCGAGCTGTGGCGCACGCACCCGCGCGGGGACCTGCGGCGCGCGTCCCTGGACGACCCGGCGCCGCTGTTCGGCGTGCGGGCGCTGCCGATGTTCCTCACCGGCGTGGGCGCCGCGCTGATCAACAACTCCGCCTGGCAGTACCTCAAGGACCACCGGTTCGCCGGGTGGTGGGTGGACCAGTTCGTCGCGCTCCTCGCGGCCGGGCTCGTCACCGGCGTCCTGGGCATCGCCCTGTGGCGCGCCGTCGTGCACGCGAGGTTGACCGGCCTCGCCGCGCCGACCGGCGTGCGCGCCGGGCTGTGGCTCGGGGCGGGGGTGCTCGCGGGGGAGCTGGTGACCGGGCAGAACGTCGTCCACGACTGGGTGCCCGCCCGCTGGTGGCTCCTGCCGGTGGTCGTGGTGGCCGGTGTGGCGTTCGCCTGGTGGATCGCCCGGTGCGCCCGCCTGTGGGCCGGGACGTGGTCGGGGCGCACGCTGCGCGCGCCGATGCTGCTGGTCCTCGCGGCCGGGTGCGTGGTGCTGTCGACGTGGTTCGCGTGGTGGCTCGGCGGCGGTGCGGTGCTGGTGGTCGGCTGGCCGGTCGAGTTGGACGCGATGGTCGCCGAGTTCCAGCGCAGGATCCCCGGTGTCGGGCCGCCGTGGCTGGTGGAGGTCGTCGTGGCGGCCGTGCCGCTGACGGCGAGCGTGACGAAGGTGCCCCTGGTGCTGGTGGCGGTGGCCCTGGCCTGGGTGGTGCCGCTGCTGGCGTGGGCGGTCCGGCGGGGACCGCTGCGCTGGGTCCGCGAAGCGGACCCCGACCTGCCCGGACCGCCCCCGACCCCGCTGCCCCGGCTGCGCCGCGTCGTGGCGCCCGGCCTGCTCGCGGGCGTGGTGGCCGGCGCGGCGCTGGTCGTGTGCCGCGACCTGCCGGAACTGGAGTTCATCGCCGCGACGTTCACCGCCGTCACGGCCGCCGCGCTCCTCGCCGCCGCCACCGCACCGGGCCGCCACCACCTGCCGGTCCTGCTGTCGGCCGGCCAGGTCGCCGCGCTGACCACCCTGGCGGCCGCCGTCGGTCTGCGTTCCTGGTCGGTCCTGGAGCCGGTCATCACCCTGGCCCTGGTTGCGGCCGCCGTGGTGGCGGTGGCCGTCGCCGGGGTCCGCGCGGCGATCCGCAGGCTGGTCCGGACCCGCGCCGTCCCGGCTGCCACCGACCCTGCCGCGGATCCTGCTGCCGACCTGCCCGCCACCGACTCCGCTGCCACCACCAACTCCGCTGCCACCACCGTCTCCGCTGCCGCCACCGTCTCTGCTGCCACCACCGACCCGGCGCCGGCCACGCCTGGTGCCCCGCCAACCCGCCAGGTCTCCCAGCCCGGTCAGGATCACGAGCCCGCTCAGGTTTCCGAGCCCCGCCACGACCTTGAGCCCCACCGAAGCCTTGAGCCCCGGCGCCGCGCAGTCGTGGCCGTGCTCGCCACCGCCGCGTTCCTCGTCAGCGGGGTCGAAGTGGCGAGAGGGGTCGCGACCCCGTCCGGCGAACTGCCGTTCCGCCCCGGCCCCGGCCAGTCCTCTCCCGCATCCGCCCACACGACGCGGTTGCAGGCCGCGGCCTGGGCCCGGGTCGGCGGTCGCGCGATCCTCAACCGCGTCACCACCGCCGAGACCTGCGCCGACACCACCACCGCCGCGCGGGCCGCCGAAACGTTCCTCCGCGTGCCCGACCCTCGCCTGCGCCCCCTGTGGGACGCCGTCGTCACGCGTTCCGCCCGCGCCCGCGCGAGCTGCGCCACCGACCCCGGCACGCACCGGGCCTGGACCCGTCGGGCCGCCGACGCCGCGACCGCGCTGAGCGCCGGCCTGGACGCCGTCGCACGCGGTGACGAACCGACCGCCACCGTGCCCGACCTCGGCGAAGCCCTGGACCCCGCGCAGTGGGCGGACCGGGGCGCCCGTGACCTGATGACCCGTTTCGACACCGCCGCCACCGACCTGTTCGCTTACTTGAACAAAGTTCAAGGCCAGGTGGAGACCACCGCGCTCGCGCCCCACTGCGCCGAGGTGACCGAGGTGGCGAAGGACGCGCACGGCTTCTTCCCCGTGAGCGACCCGTGGGTGCAGGAGCGGTGGGACGGTTTCGTGCGGTCGGCCGCCGAGGCGGGGCTCGGGTGCGCCCAAGCGCTCGTGGACCTCGACGTGGACGGCCTGCGCACGGTGCTGGTGGAGATCGAGCGGCTGCAAGAGGTCGTGGCGTGTCTGGACAACCGGGTGCGCGGCGTGACCGACGACGCCTGCTGATGACCCCGCGCCTGCTGACGACCCCGCGCCTGCTGACGACCACGTCCGGACACCAGCGGCGAGGAGCGACCCCGGCGGCGACTACCCGCTGTCCGCCCACCGCCTGCCCGAGCCGGTAGGCAGCAGCCTCGGCGACGAGGCGTGCCGCGCACAGCGGGTCATCCGGATCCGGCCGGACCCGGGCCGCCGATCAACCGCACGGCTGCGCGTGCCGGCTCCGACGCACGGGTGCGCGCGCCTGCTCCGAGGCGCCGTCACGCGTTCCGGTGGCCGGGGCCGCCGATCGGGCCGCCGCCGGCGGTCAACGGCTCGTGACCACCGCGCGGTCGGTGGTCCAGGCGCGGGTCTGGTCGCTGAGGGTGACGCCCAGGCCGGGGCGGTCCGAGAGGTGCATGCGGCCGTCCCTCGTTTCGAGGCGTTCGTTGAACAGGGGGTGCAGCCAGTCGAAGTGCTCGACCCACGGTTCCCTCGGGTACGCGGCGGCCAGGTGGACGTGGATCTCCATGGCGAAGTGCGGCGCGAGCTGGAGGTGGTGGTGGTCGGCGAGGGTGGCGAGCTTGAGGAACTCGGTGATGCCGCCGACCCGGGGCGCGTCGGGTTGCAGGACGTCGACCGCGCCCGCCCGGATCAGCTCGTAGTGCTCGGCGACGCTGGTCAGCATCTCGCCGGAGGCGATGGCGGTGGTCAGCGCCCGGGAGAGTTCGGCGTGGCCGGAGGTGTCGTGGGCGTCCAGCGGCTCCTCGATCCAGACCAGGTCGAACTCCTCCAGCGCCCGGCAGGCCCGCATGGCGGTGGGCCGGTCCCACTGCTGGTTGGCGTCGACCATCAGCGGCACGGCGTCGCCCAGGTGCTCGCGGACGGCGGCCACGCGGCGCAGGTCCTCCGCCGTGTCGGGCAGGCCGACCTTGATCTTGATGCCGCCGACGCCGGACCCCAGCGTGCGGGTGGCGTTGTCCTTGATCCGCTCGACCGGCTCGTGCAGGAAACCGCCGGAGGTGTCGTAGCAGCGCACCGAGTCGCGGTGCGCGCCGAGCAGCTTGGCCAGCGGCAGCCCGGCGCGCTTGGCCTTGAGGTCCCATAGGGCCACGTCGAACGCGGCCAGCGCCTGGGTGGCGGCGCCGCTGCGGCCGACCGAGGCGCCCGCCCACACCAGCTTGGTCCACAGCCGGCCGATGTCGTTGGGGTCCTCGCCGATCAGGTCGGGCGCGACCTCGCGGGCGTGGGCGAACTGCGCGGGCCCGCCGGCGCGCTTGGAGTAGCTGAAACCGACGCCCTCCAGCCCGGCCTCGGTGCGGATCTCGGCGAACAGCAGCGCGACCTCGGTCATGGGGCGCTGCCTGCCGGTGAACACCTTGGCGTCGCTGATCCCGGTCGGCAGGGGCAGGGTCACCGAGGACAGCGTGACGGACTCGATCCGGTCGTGGGCGTGAGCGGGGACGGGGGCGGTGGGCATCGGGCTCCTCGGGAAGCGCTTTCCGTGCCCGAATTCAAACTCTTCCGCCGCGGTGGCGCAAGGACCCCCGCACCCGGCCCTCCGGGCGGTCGCCGCACACTCGGACACCCGCGCGGAAACCCTGCCGCACCGCCTCCGGGACGACGTCGCGCGGCAGGTCGGGCCGCCGCGCGCCCCGACCTGCCAACCGACGTCCTGGTCGGCTTCGTGCCCGACCCGGACCCGGTCGGGCACGCGGCCGCCGGCCCGTCGCTCCCCGTCGAGGTCGTGGAGCGCGGCTGGCCGCCCCGTTCGCCGACAGGGGTCAGAGGTCGTTGATGCGCAGGTAGAGCTTGTGGTGGCCGCCGCCTCCGCCGTTGAAGTGCCAGTAGTCCTCGTTGTTCGGCCTGGCGGCCAGGGCGAGCAAACCGGAGCGGGTGAAGCCGATGCTGCGTTCGCACACCAGGTCGTCGTCGTTGGTCAGCCAGCCCAGGATGGCGTTGAGCAGGCTGGCGCCCAGCGACATGAAGGCGGCCCAGGCGGCGGCCCTCGCGGTCTCGTTGTCGCCGGCGGTGGTCAGCTGGGAGGAGGCCCGCGCGGCGTAGTCGGCGAAGTCCGACAGGGCCGAGCGCAGGTCGTTGTAGAAGCCGCCGCTGCTGTCGTCGGCCTCCCAGCACTGGATGTCGGTGGTCACGTGCTGGTCGGCGGTGCCGCTGAACAGGTAGGTCTGCTCCTGGTAGACGTAGTCGAAGTCCTCGCTGTCCCCGGTGGACACCGCACCGTACTCGCGGGTCTTGAACGACTTGCGCGCGGTGGTGTCGCTGCCCGCGGCCACCGCCCAGTAGATCTCGTCCCGGCCCACCTCGCCGGACTCCTTCACGCAGTGGAAGCGGTGCATCCGCAGCCGCACGGTCAGCGCGCCGAGGGTGCCGGTGTCCGGCACGGGCGGGCCGGTGAGGATGGTGATGCCGCGGGCATGGGTGGCCAGCGCGGAGGTGAACGCCTCGTCGTCGATCGGCTCGTCGGGCGCCAGGGCGCCCACGTCCACCACGCGCGCGTTGGGCTGCGCCAGCACCTGCTGCCCGATGACGGGCAGGTCATCGGTCAGCTCCGCCAGGCTGTAGCCCGTCTCCACGGGCCTGCGCGTCACCGCCTCGGGCAGGGCGGGGACGGGGCCCGCCGCGCGGGCCTCGGCGTAGGCGCGCCCGAAGGCGCGCAACTCGGGCACCGGGACGTACTTCGACGCCAGGTCGACCAGGCGCTGCTCCAGGTCGGTCAGCGGCAGCCCGGCCTCCAGGCGGGCGCCGGCGTGCAGCAGCGTCCCGAGCATGACGTTGCCCGGTCGGTTGGTGAGGATCCGGCGCGCACCCCGGCTGTCGCTGCGGGCGCCGGACAGGATCGCGCGGGTGCGGTCCATCCGCTGCTGCTCGGTGCGCACGCCGCGCGCCGTCGAGGTCGCCTGGGTGGTGAGGGGTGCCTCGGTGGTGTCCGTCACGGTCAACACGTCCTTTGTGGTCGATGGATCCGGCCACGTCCCACCCTGGTGCGCTCCAATCGGCGGGGGAAGCGCTCGGCGGCAAGACCACCGCGTCGGGCGGCCAAGTGGACCCGACCAGATCACCGGCGACACCTGCGGTGCTCCTCGCACCCCCGCCACAACCCTGTCGGGCGACCACGAATCGACACGGTCGAGGCGGTGCGGCGCCGGGCACGCGCCGATCAGCCAGGGGTGAGCGCGATCCGGCCGAACACCTCGCCCGCCCGCGTCTTCCGGTGCGCCGCCACGGCCTGGTCCAGCGGCAGCACCTCGTGCACGACGGCGGCCGGCTCACCGCGCGTCGCGGCGGTGAACAACTCAGCGATCGCGGCGCGCCGGTCGGACAAGGGCACGGTGTCCGCGCTGGAGGCCGCGAACGACATCGACTTCCGGAACGCCGCGAACAGCCGCACGCCGAAGTCCGCCGGCGGGTCGACGCCCGCGCCGACCGCCGTCACGGCGCCCGCCACCTCGCCGCCGAGGACGTGCCCTTCCTCGAACCCGTGCGCGGCCAAGCGCCGCTGCGGATCAGGGCGTCGACACCGCCGACGCCGATCGCCTCGGTGGTGATCAGCACCTGCCCGGTGGCGGGTTCCGGGTCCGGGAGGTCGATGACCGCGAGCCCTTCGGGACCGCCGAACGCCCGCACCGCGACTGCTCTCACGGCGGCCGACGGTAGTGGACGCCCCCGTCCGGTTGGCTGAAGTGAGAACGTGGCCGACCGCCTGCCCCACGTGCTGCGCTCCGACGCCCGGGACAACCGCGAGCGCGTCCTCGACGCGGCCCGCGCGGTGTTCGCGACCGAGGGCCTGGACGCGCCGGTGCGGGAGGTCGCCCGGCGGCCCGCGTCGCGGCCTCCCGGCGCTTCGACGCGCTCGCGCTCCGGGGGTTCCGGGCCTGAGCGGGGGCGCGCTACCTCGGGCGGCGGACCTTGACCAGGTCCATGTCCGTGGCGGAGGCGCGCAGGTCGCGGAAGTCCACGCCGAACTCCTCGACCGCGCGGGCCGCCAGCGCCAGCGCGCGGTCGCACACGGCCCGGTCGGTCGCCTCCACCTCGGCGCGCAGCTGCACGCGGAAGCTGAAGAAGTCCAGCGACCTGTCGTAGGACAGCGCCCCCTGCTCGGAGAAGCCGTTGGTGAGCAGCCCGTGCCGCTCGACCTCGGCCAGCAGCCGGGCGCGACCGGCGTCGTCGAGATCGGTGAACCTGCCGCGCACCATCACCCGGTAGGTGTGCTCCACCACGTGCCGCTCCTCGCTCGCCCCGGTCGTCGGTGCCATCGTCGGACAACGGCCGGGCGGACCGCAATCGACTTACCGCTCCGCGTGGTCGGACCGGCGCGGTCCCGCACCCGCACCTGGTTCCGAGCCGGTCCTGAGCGGGTGGCACGCTGTACTGCCCGTCCGGTGGGGGACGACCGGGCGGAGTGGACGCGGAGGAGCGCGGATGAGCGTGATGGGGGTTTGGGTGGTCGGTGCCGTGGCTGACGGGGTCGTCGAGGAGGCGCGTCGCCGGTTCCCCGACGCGGCGGGCGCCCACGGCACGTGGCCGGACTCGTTCGCCGACACGAGCCGGTGGCGTGAACGGTCCCGGCCCGCCGGTTCCTCCGCCGGGACGACCGGGCAGCCGTCGCGCGCGGACGAGCTCGCGCGCTTCGCCGACTGGGTCGATCGAGCCCGGAACGGCGAGGCCGAGGTGGACGAGTTCCAGGACCACCTGCTCCACGCGGTCCCGCGGCAAGAGGGCGAAGGCGTGTTCTGCGCCGTCGTGCCCAGGGGTGACGGCGTGGCGGCGCTCATGTGGGCGCTGGGCCTCGACAGGGCGCGCCGGCTCCCGGGCTGCGGTGGGCAGTTCCTGCTCGACGCCGCCGGGGTGCGGGCCGCGCTCCCGGCGGCCGAGCAGGCGCTGGTCCTCCACCCGCCGGACCGGGACCGGGTGATCGCCGACCTGCGGCTGTGGCTGGACGAGACGGCGGACGCCCCGAACCACGACGTCGACGAGTTGGTCGACGGCCCGCTCCGCGTGCTGCGTCACGCGGCGCGCACGGGTGTCGGCGCGGTCGGGCTCACCCTCTGGTACTGACGGGAACTCGTGGGGGCGGGCCAGGACGCCCGCTGCGTCGAAGCGGGGTGGAGCGGGCGGCGACCTCGGCCGTGGCAGCGACCCGCACCGCCCGGTCGTGTGGGTGTCTCACCCGTGCGGTCGATTCCTCCCGCTGTCGGCGGCGGGCGCGGAGTTGGCTGCCTACCGCCGGGCGGTGGTCCTGCGACTGTCCGATCAGGACAGTTCGCCGTAGTACCGGGGTCGCACCGAGGACGACGTCGAGCAGGTGTGCGCCTACGTCCACGAGCGCCACGACGACTCCGACGACCACCTCGCCGACGGCTGCCTGCCCTACCGCGGCCACCACGAGCCCTACGTGATCGAGGGCGCGGACGGCCACGTGACCGTCAACGTCTACGGCATCGGCTGACCTGACCCGCGTCACCCGGGCGGGGTGCCGGGACACCTGTCGGCTCGACGGGCACCCACTCGCGCCGAGGAGACCTCACCGTGCGGTTCGACCGGGCGCCGCGACCTCTTCCGGGCTGCGACCCTGCCGTGCCACGGCGAGGATGACGGCCGCGAGCGCGACGGCGGCGGCTCGGGCGGTCCAGAGCATCGTCGGCGAGGTGACCGCGTAGCCGCCCTCGATCCCGAGCACGGCCTCGAAGACCGCCCATGCCGCGCCCCGGCCCGACGGCAGGTCGTCGAGCGCCAGCACCGGGAGGACGCAGAACAGGCTGAACAGCACGCCCGCCGAGCCCCACAGGACCAGCGGGCCGCCGTCGGGTTTGCCGGTGACGACCCGCAGCAGGCCGCGACCCAGCAGTTCCAGCGGCCACACCACCAGCAGCGCGACCAGCAACGCCACGGCCAGGCACAGGTAGGCGAGCAGCAGGAACAGGAACAGCGAGAGGAAGACGCCCATCTCGGGGTCCAGGCCGCCCGCCATGATCACCGGCAGCATGGTGATCGTCACGGCCGCGGGCAGGAACCAGATGAACAGCGGTTTCGGGCGTGGGTCCTCGCCGAGCGTTGTCAGGCCCCTGGCACGCGCGAAGATCGCCGTCACGATGATCAGGACGCCGAAGGTCCCGACCATCTCGCCCGCGTGCTCGTACTCCTCGAACTGCCCGAAGGTGGCAGCGGTGTAGGTCGAGGACGCCAGTGCCATCCCGCACAGCCACAGTTCCAGGCCGCGGCCCGCGACGACCGCCCGTACCTTCTCCACGCGGCCGAGGGTAATCGAGGGCACGCGTCGTCCGGTGGTGGAACCGCTCAGCCCCGCACCACCCGCCCCGCCGGGAGGGTCACCGCTCGTCGTCGGCGGGGGAGGACTGGGCGTCCGGGACCCGGAGATCGGCGAACAGGGGCAGCAGCACCAGGGAGGCCAGCAGGGCCGCGCCGCCGACGAAGAAGGGGACCCTGGTGCCGAACGCCGTGCCGAGCACCCCGCTCAGCGCGGCGCCGATCGGGATCCCGCTCCACCCGATCATCCGGTACACGCCGCTCACGCGGCCCATGAGCGGGCGGGGGACGAGGCGCTGGCGCAGGGAGGCGGACTGGACGTTCCACACGACCAGCCCGAAGCCGCCCAGGGCGTAGGCTGCGGCCAGCCACCACACCCCGCGACTGGCGCCGCAGGCGAGCAGTGACACGCCGAGGGCGCTGATGGACAGCGCCATCGTCGCGGTGACGCCGATCCTCGCGCGGATGCGCGCCGCGATCACGCCGGCGAGGAACCCGCCGACCGCGCCGGCGGCGAGGACGAGCCCGTAGGTCGAGGCCGGCGCGCCCAGGGTCGAGGTGACCAGCAGGACGAGCATGGTGTTGCCCAGTTGCACGGCGGCGGTGGCGATGCCGAGTTCCAGCGCGAGGACGCGCAGGCCCCGGTGCGCCCAGAGCCAGCGCACCCCTTCGCGGACCTCCTCGCCCAGCTTGCGCCGGTCCCGACCGGACGCCGGTTCCGGTGGTGCGGTTCGGCGGACCAGTGGCCGGACGAGGAAGGCGGCGACGAGGAACGTCACGGCGTCGACCGCGAACGGCGCCGAGGTGGAGAACGCGAAGACCGTCGCCCCGGCCAGCGGCCCCAGGAGTTGCAGGACGATGACCTGCGAGCCCTGCATGCGCCCGTTCGCGCTTTCCAGGCCCGCGCTCGGCACGATCTCCGGCACCAGCGCGTTGGACGCGGTGACGTGGACGACCTGCGCGCACCCCAGCACCAGCGCGAACGCGGCCACCGCCACCAGGGACGGCGGGCGGAGCAGGGTGTACGCGGCGAACGCCCCGACGACCGACGCCTGGCACAGGCCGGTGAGCCACATCAGCCGGGCCCGGTGGGCGCGGTCGACCAGCGCGCCGCCCAGGAGCGAGAACAGCAACCACGGCAGGTTGCCGGCGACGGTCACCGCGCTCACCGCGGCGGCCGAGTCCGACACCGCGGCGGCGAGCAGGGGGAGCGCCGCGATGCGCATGCCGTCGCCGAGCATCGAGACGGTGGAGGCCGACCACAGCAGCGTGAAGCTGTGGTCGTTCGTGCGGGGGCGGCCCGGACGGGTCTTCACGCGGTCCTCTTCGGGTTCGGGATGGACGGGGCGGGCGAGGCGCCGGAGTCGGTGTCCGCCCGCCCGACGACCCTCATGCGCGCTTGCAGGCCTCGATGCGCCCCTGGAGGAAGCCGAGCCGGGGGTTGTCGAAGTAGCTGCGCCACGGCTCGGCGTCGGCGTGGGGGCCCAGGACCCGGAACTGGTCGATCGCCTCGCCGAACCTCTTGTGGATCATGAGTGCGGCGATGGCCAGGCCGCGGTCGGAGCGCAGCGACCGGGTGGCCGCGCCTTCGCCGGCCAGCCGCGGCAGCAGGGCCTCCAGGGCGTCGTGCACCATCGGCGAACGCCACACCTCCCGGTCGTCCTCGACGCCTTCGAGCGCGGCCTGCAACGGCAGCGCGGCCAGGGAGGGGGAGGAGGCGGCCGCGCGGGTGGCGAAGTCGCACATCAGCTCGTGCGAGCCGCGCCACTTGCGGCACCAGTACTGGAGGGCCTGCGCGTGCCCGGACCGGTGGTGCGGGTCGCGGGCGACCAGTTCGTCCCACACCCGGTTGAAGTCGTCGTGGTCGAAGGACAGGCCGCGGGCCAGCATCGCCGTGACCATCCACGGCGTGGGGTCCTCCGGCAGCTCCTCGGCCGCCCGGCGGGCCACGGCCGCGGCCCGGGCCAGCATGCGGTGGAAACCCTCGAACTGGGCCTGGGTGGTCTGCGCGGCCCGAGCCGTGCCGCGCACCTGCCACCCCCGGTACACCAGCGTCAGCGAGTGCACCACGAGCAGGTCGCCGTCGGTGGGGTCGGCCTCGTGCCAGCGCCGCAGGAAGGTGTCGTGCCGGATGCCCAGGTCGGCCAGCGCGCGCACGACGTCGTCCCGGCGCTCCCAGTGGCCCCGCGTGGCGGACATCAACTGCGCGGCGGGTTCCCAGCGGCCCTCGGCGGCGGCCTCGCAGGCGGCGTCCAACTCGACGTCGACCGGCCCCCGCGCCACCACCTCGGCGTCGGGGACCAGGCCCCAGCGGGTCACGTCGACGCGGCCGGTCAGGCGCGCGGCCACCACCTCGTCGGGCAGGTCCTCGAACTCGACGCCGCGCCGCTTGGCCTCCCGCATGAGCGAGATGACCGCGATGGTCTTGAGGGGATCTCTCAGCAGGGACAGGACCACGGTTCCTCTTCCTCGGGGATGGCGCTCGGCCGGTCGTCGGGCGCCGATGAGCAGCCCCACCAGGCCGCCCCCGCGACCGCCAGCAGAGTGTGCACGGACGCCACCGCGGCACCGCGTGCGGTGATCACTTCGTTATCGCGCCGTCCCTCGGGGTGTGGCGGGTTGACCCGTCCAGGTCAGTCAGCAATCATTGACTCAATGAACGCTGACTGGCCTCCGGAGCTGGCCGCCCGCGCGCGGCTGCACGCCGCGCTCGGCGAGCCCGCCCGGCTGGCCATCGTGGACCGGCTGCTGCTCGGTGACGCCGCGCCCGGTGAGATCGGCGGAGAGCTGGGCCTGCCGAGCAACCTGCTGGCGCACCACGTCAAGCTCCTGCGGGACGCGGGCCTGGTGGAGCGGTCCCGGTCGGAGGGCGACGCCCGGCGGACCTACCTGCGGTTGCGGACGGCGGCGCTGTCGGGGCTGGTGCCCTCCGGGGTGCGGCGGGCCCGGCGGGTGGTGTTCGTGTGCAGCCACAACTCCGCCCGGTCGCAACTGGCCGCGGCGCTGTGGGCCGAGCGCAGCCCGATACCGACCACGTCGGCGGGGACGCGGCCCGCGCGGCAGGTGCACCCGCTCGCGGTGGCCACCGCCGAGGCCCACGGGCTGTCGCTGGCGCGGGCCCGGCCCCGGCACGTCGACCGGGTCGTGCGGGCGGACGACCTGGTGGTCGCGGTGTGCGACAACGCCCACGAGGAACTCCCGCCCGCCGACCGGTTGCACTGGTCGGTGCCCGACCCCGCGGCCGTCGGCACGGGGGGTGCGTTCGACACCGCCTACCGGGACCTGGCCGATCGCGTTGAGCGCCTGGCGCCCGCGGTCCGCACGCCTTGAGCCCCGCAAAGCCTCCCGGAAAGCCCCCGCAGAGCCCCCGCAGGGCACTGCGGGAGGCCCACGCAGAAGTGGAGTCGCGATGACGCGCCCTGTCGCCCGCCCGCTGGTCGCCGAGTTCCTCGGCAGCCTCCTGCTGGCCGCGCTGGTGATCGGCTCCGGCATCGCCGCCCAGCGGCTCTCGCCGGACGACGCGGGTTTGCGGTTGTTGGAGAACGCCGCGGCGACCGCCGTCGGGCTCTACGCGCTCATCCTGGTCTTCGGGCCGGTCAGCGGCGCGCACTTCAACCCGGTCGTGTCCCTGGTCGACGCGGTCCTCGGCGGCCTGCCCTGGCGTCGGTTCGGGCTTTACGCCTCGGCGCAAACGATTGGCTGCGTGGTGGGCGCGGTCCTGGCCAACGTCCTGTTCGGCTCCGCCCCGGTCAGCTTCTCCACCACCGAGCGGGCCAGTTGGCCGCACGGGATCTCGGAGGTGGTGGCGACCACGGGTCTGCTGCTGGTGGTCTTCTCGCTGTCCCGGTCGGGTCGGGCCGAACGGGCGCCGGCGGCGGTGGGCGCCTACATCGGCGCGGCCTACTGGTTCACCAGCTCGACCAGTTTCGCCAACCCGGCCATCACGGTCGGCCGGGCCTTCAGCGACAGCTTCGCCGGGATCGCCCCGACCTCCGTGCCCGCCTACGTGGTGGCGCAACTGGTCGCCGTGGGCGTCGCGGTGCCGCTGTTGCACCTGCTGTACCCGAACCCGTCCGCGCACGCCGAGGACGCGGTGCTGCCCACCGGAGGAACGCGATGACCGAGATCTCAGGCAACCTGCCCGCCGCGCGAGGCGGGCAGACCCCGATGGGCAGGCCGTCGGTGTTGTTCGTGTGCGTGCACAACGCCGGCCGGTCCCAGATGGCCGCCGCCTGGCTGCGCCACCTCGCCGGCGACCGGGTCGAGGTCCGGTCCGCCGGCTCCGCGCCGGCCGACCGGGTCAACCCGGCCGTGGTGGAGGCCATGCGCGAGGTCGGCGTCGACATCGCCGACCGGACGCCGGTGATCCTGACCGCCGAGGCGGTGCGGGAGTCGGACGTGTGCGTGACCATGGGCTGCGGCGACGCCTGCCCGGTGTTCCCCGGCAAGCGCTACCTGGACTGGCGGCTCGACGACCCCGCCGGGCAGGGCGTCGAGGCCGTGCGCCCGATCCGCGACCGGATCAGGGACCTGGTCGAGGGGTTGATCGCCGAGATCGCCCCCGCGCGGGGCACGGCCGCCGGGCCGAACGCGTGAACGCCGGGAGCGCCGGGAGCGCGGCGTGCGAGACTGCGGGATCGACTGGGTGACGACGAGGAGCGCCGTGCCGGTTCCCGTTCACTTGCACGAAGTCCTGGACGACCTCGCGCTGAACCCGGCGCTGCCGGCCGACCTGGTCCGCCGGATGTCGCGGTACCCAGGGGGCCGCGGCGACGTCGCCCAGCGGCCGGACCTGACGGACGACGTGATCGCCGAGATCATCGAGGCCGACCGGTTCCGGCTCGTCCACTCTCTGGCCCTCAACCGCGGTCTGCCGGACGCCTTCCGGGTGCGCCTGGCCCGGCACCCCGACCCCGGCGTACGGGCCGCCGTCGTGATCGGCAGCGGGGACGGGACGTCGCGGGAGGTGTTCGAGCTGCTGGCCGACGACCCTGACCCGGAGGTCCGGAAGCACCTCGCCGAGAACGACCACGTCCCCGGGGACCTGCGGGCCGCGCGGGCCACCGACCCGGACCCCGAGGTCCGCGCGACGGTGGCGCGGTGGTGGACCGGGGCGCCGGAACGGGTCCGCAGGGCGTTGCTGACCGACCCCGACCCCGAGGTCCGCGCCGCGGCCTGCTCGACCTACTACGCCCGGCTCCCGCACCCGGTGCCGCCGGCCGACCTGGTCCCGGCCCTGCTCGCCGACCCGGTCACCCGGGCCGGCGCGGTCCGGCACGCGGCACTGGACGACGACACCGCCGCCCTGCTGGCCCGGGACCCGGACTTCGAGGTGCGGCGACAGGTGGCGGCGCACCCCGGGCTGCCGCCGAGGCTGCGCGACGTGCTCGCCGACGACCCGAGCGCGTTGGTCAGGGTCGTCGTCTTCGGTCGCGCCGACACCCCGGAGCCGCTGCGGGCGGCCATCCACGCCGGGATCCAGGACGGTCCCGGCCTGCCGGACGCGCTCCCGGTCGCCGACGACCAGGAGCTGGACCGAGGACTCGACAACCACCTGGCTCGCATCGAGCTCGATCAGATGCGCCCGGACTGGGTGACGGCCGACCCGCTGCCGCACGTGGACTCGCCCTACCCGTGCTTCCGCGCCGCCGCCGCCGCGAGCGCCGCGCTGCCGCCCGAGGTCGTGGCGCGACTGCTGGACGACGAGGAGAACGCCGTCCGCACCACCGCCGCCCGGCACTCGCCCCACCTGGTGGACCTGGCCACCGCCGAACGCGTCGACCGGCGGTTCCGGCCCCGCAAACGCGCACCCCGGCGCCCGGCGGACGATTTCGCCTTCCCCCCGGAGACCCTGCGCCGCTTCGCCGCGGACCCCGACCCCCGGATGCGGTGCCTCGCGCCCCGCGACCCCGGCCTGCCCGCCGCGCTCGCGGAGGAGTTGGCCGCCGACCCCGACGACTCGGTGCGGCGGGCGGTCGCGGGCCACCCCAACCTGCCGACCCCCGCGCTGGTCGGCCTGCTGTGCGACGAGAGCGAGCAGGTGGCGCGCGCGGCGGGCGGGTCGCCCCACCTCCCGGTGGAGCGGATGGAGTGGCTGCTCGCGCTCGCCGACCTCTGAGGCCGCGCCCGAGCCCGACCACCCGGCGCGACCGCGCTCAGGGGTGCATCGACGCACCCTTGAGGACCTTGTCCACCGCGTTGCGGGGACCGGTCAGCGCGATCCCGACGAGGTCGAGCCGGTCGCGCGGGACCGCCCGCACCGCCGCGCGGTTGTCCCGGTCGTTGCCGGTGGAGAACAGGTCGGAGGTGAACACCGACAGGGGCAACCCCCGGCCGACCGCCCGGGAGTGCGCCGCGGTCAGCGTCTCCTTCGCCCCCTCGAACACCAGCACGGGCTGGCGGAACATCGGCAGGTACGGGGTGTCGTCGGCGTCGGCGTACGGCTCGCCCACCAGCTCCGGCTCGGTCGCGGCCAGGCCGCTGACCAGGAACGCGGTCGCGTTCAGGCGCTGCCAGGCCGGCAGGTCGTCGCGCAGCAGGACCGCGATCTTGGTGTCGAACCGGACGGGGCGGTCTTCGATGGCTTCCACGGGCGGCATCGTGCTCCGCCGCGCGTCGCGCGGTCTTGTACGTTATTGACGCGCGCCTCCCGGGATCCTGGCCGTCTCGTCCACGTGGAGGGTGAACAGGTCCGGTCGGGCGTAGTGGCCGACGGCGTCGAAGTCGAAGCGCGACCTCGCCAGGTCGCGCAGGTCCAGGTCCGCGGTCAGCACGCCCTCGGCCTCGCGCAGCGGACCGGCCAGGACCTCGCCCAGCGGCGAGACGATCACGCTGCCGCCCCCGACCAGGACGGTGCCGGGGTCGTCGCCCTGCACGGGGCGCACGTCGGGCGGCAGGTCGGCGCGCAGGAGGTACTGGCACGCGCTGAGGACGAAGCAGCGGCCCTCCAGCGCGACGTGCCGCACGGTGGCCTGCCAGTTGTCGCGGTCGTCCACCGTGGGCGCGCACCACAGGTCGACGCCCTTGGCGTACATCGCGGTGCGGAACAGCGGCATGTAGTTCTCCCAGCAGATCGCCGCGCCGAGCCGCGCCGCGCCGGCGGTGACGACCGGCATGGTCGAGCCGTCGCCCTGGCCCCAGACGAGGCGTTCGGCGGCGGTCGGCATCACCTTGCGGTGCAGGCCCAGGTAGCCGTCCGGGCCGAAGAACAGCGCGGCGCAGTACAGCGTGGACCCGTGCCGCTCGACCGCGCCGGTCACGACGTGGCAGCCGAGTTCGCGGGTGAGCCGGGCCAGCGCCCGCGTCTCCGGCCCCGGGACGGTGATCGCGGAGTCGTGGTAGCGGCGGAACACCTCGCGCCCCTCCGGGGTCCGGCTGCCGACGGTCACCCCGAAGTCCAGGCCCTTGGGGTAGCCGCCGAGGAACGCCTCCGGCAGCACGACCACCTCCGCGCCCCGCCCGGCGGCCTCCCGGACGAGGGCCACGGCCTTCTCCAGGTTGGCCGGGGTGTCGAACAGGCGCGCGCCCGCCTGCACGACCGCGGCCCGCACCAGGTGCTCGTCGTCGCCCATGGCGTGCACGCTACCGAGCGCGGGGGCGCGCCACGACCGTGCGCGGCGCGCCCCCGCGGGATCAGCCCGCCACGGGCGAGAACCCGGGCAGCCGCAGGTCGCCGCACACGGCTTCGACGGTCGCGGCGACCGCCAGCGCGGCGAAGGTGTCGCGCGGGCCGAACACCGACACGCCGAACGGCAGCGCGCCGATGAACCCGGCCGGCACGGTCGCGTTCGGCAGGCCCGCCAGGGCGGGGATCGTGGTGGTGTTGCGCACCACCGGGTCGCCGCCGTGGTCGAGGAGCCACGCCGGTTCGGTGGTCGGGGCGACGATCGCGGTCAGGTCGTGCTCCGCGAGCACGCCCGCCACCGCGTCCTGGGCCCACCACCGCGCGCGGGCCCGCTTGGCGGCCGCCTCGCCCAGCTGCTCGTCGGTCAGGGCGGCGGCCCGCTCCAGGACGTCCTGCCCGAACAGGCTCAGCTCCACCGGGTCGCGGAGGTTGGCCTCGACCAGCCCGGCCAGGGTGGTGACGGGCGCGCGGCGCGCGGTCAGGTAGCCCTCCAGGCCCACGCGGAACTCGGCGAACAGCGCGTCCAGGCCGTCGACCAGCCGGGGCACGTCCCAGGGCAGCTCGACCGGCACCACGACCGCGCCCGCGTGCCGCAGCTCCTCGGTGACGCGGTCCAGCTCGGCGTGCACCGCCGGGTTCATCCGCCTGCCGCGCCACAGGCCCAGCCTCAACCCGGTCGTCGGCGGCGCGGGCGGCGGCGTCAACCCGGTCAGCGCGCCCAGGCAGGCCGCCGCGTCGGCGGTGCTGCCCGCGAGCACGCCCACGGTGTCCTGCGCCCGCGACACCGGCACCACGCCCCGGCCGGGCAGCAGGCCCAGCGCGGGTTTCACGCCCACCACGCCGGTCAGCGCGGCCGGCACCACCACCGAGCCGTCGGTCTCGGTGCCCAGGGCCAGCGGCGCCATGCCGGCCGCGACCGCGGCGGCCGAGCCGGACGACGAGCCGCCCGGACTGCGGTCGAGCGCGTGCGGGTTGCGGGTCTGCCCGCCCACCGCGGACCAGCCCTCGACCGCGCCGGTGGAGCGGAAGTTGCCCCACTCGGACAGGTTGGTCTTGCCGAGCACCACCGCGCCCGCCCGGCGCAGCCGGACCACCACGTCGGCGTCCCGGCGCGGCGGTTCGCCGGCCAGCACGCGGGAGCCCGCGGTGGTCGCCAGGCCGGCGGTGTCGATGTTGTCCTTCACCAGCACCGGCACGCCCTCCAGCGGGCGGGCCGCGCCGGCGGCGATCCGGCGGTCGCTCTCCCGCGCCCGGGCCGCGGCGGTCGGGTCGAGCGCGAGGACGGCCCGCACCAGCGGGTCCACCGCGGCGATCCGGTCGACGCAGGAGGACACCAGGTCCCCGGCGGTCACCTCGCCCCGGTCCAGGCGCGCCCTCAGGTCGGTCAGCGACGGCCATCCGGCCGCGGTCGTCTCAATCAAGGCGGGCTCCCCTCAGGGCAGGTGAGGACGCGTACGCGCACACCGCCGCGACGGCCGGCAGGCCGTGCAGCACCATCGTGGTGGTCAGGCCGAACAGGTCCACGGCCACGCCGATGCCGACGTTGCCCAGCAGCGGCGCGCCGAACACCACCAGCGACATGATCGACATGACCCGGCCGCGCACCCCGGCGGGCGTGCGGCGCTGGATCAACGAGGTCAGCACCACGCCGGTCTGCGCGGTGACGAACCCCAGCAGGCCATAGCCGACCAGCGCACCGGTCAGCGAGCCCACCAGGCCGAGGCAGGCCAGCACCCCGGCCTGCGCGCCGACGCCGACCACGAGCACCGCGCCCGCCCGGCGGCCCACCGGCCACGCCAGGGAGACGAGGAACGCCAGGGTCGCGCCCGCGGTGAACGCGGTCAGCAGCAGGCCCGCGCCCGGTGTGCCCGCGCCGATCGCGTCGGCCAGCAGCACCAGACCCAGGTTCACCGGACCCGCCGCGGCCAGCTCGACCAGGCCCACCACCAGCACCAGCCGCCGCAGGTCCGGGTCGCCGGCCACGTGCCGCAACCCCTCCGCGACGCGCCGGCCCAGGCCGACGCCGTCACGACCGGCCGGCGCCGGCGCGCCGACCGGCCGGGCCCGCGCCACGGCGGCGGCCGACACCAGGAAGCTCGCGGCGTTGGCCACGGCCACCGCCACCACCCCGCCGAGGGCCAGCAGCCCCGCGCCCGCCGGTCCGCCCGCCGCCTGCCCGGCCCGCAGCCCCACCAGGTAGAGCGCGTTGCCGCGGACCAGGTGCTCCTGGGGCAGCAGCAGCGGTCGCAGCGCGCCCGACGCGGGCACGAAGAACGCGCCCAGCACCGTCAGGGCCGCCGCCGCGACCGCCAGCACCGGCACCGACGGCCCGACCGCCAGCACCACGACCGCGGCCACCGCCATCACCGCGCCGCGCAGCAGGTCGGCCCACACCATCACGCGCACCGGGCCGTACCGGTCGGCGACGACGCCGCCGCCGAGCAGCGCGACGACGCGCGGCACGCCCGCCAGCGCGAGCACCGCACCGGCCGCGGTGGCGCTGGTCGCGCCGACCAGCGTGGTGGTCAGGGCCAGCACCCACGCCGCGTCGCCCAGCGACGACAGGCCGGTGGCGGCGACGAACGACAGGTAGGCGGGCGCCAGCGGGCCGCGCCGGACCTCGGCGGGGGCGGTCACCGCAGGGCCCCGAGCGGCGCGGGCACCGCCCACCCCGTCGGCGACCAGAGGTCGTCGGCGGACAGCGCGGACACGTGGTACTTGCCCAGCGCGCTGACGAGCATCCGCAGCTCCAGCGCCAGGCACTCCACCAGCCGCACCAGCCCGGCGCGCGGGTCCTCGTCCACCGCGATCAGCGCGGCGCGGCCCAGCCCGGTGGCGCGGGCGCCGGCGGCGAGGCACTTCACCGCCCGCAGGCCCTCCCACACCCGGCCGGACACCAGCAGGCAGCCCTCGGGCGGCCCGATCCGGCGCAGGCACTCGGCCAGCGGCAGGCCGACGCCCGCCAGGAACGACGTCGGCGCCCAGCCGCTGCCGCCCTCCGCGCCGTCCACGGTCACCGCGTCCGCGCCCGCCGCCCACGCGACCGCCGCCGCGGCGGCCACGTCCCGGCCCGGCGGCAGCTTCACCCACACGCGGGCGCGCGGGAAGTTGTTGCGCATCAGGCGGATCTGCTGGCGCAGGATCTCCTCGGTGAACGTGCCGGGGCTCGCGCAGCGCAGCACCCGGCCGGTCGCCGGGTCGAACACCGGCTCCAGCGCGAACTGCTCGGACAGCCGACCCGAGTCCGCCGCGTCCACCACGGTCATGCCGCCCAGGCCCGGTTTCGCGCCCTGGCCGACCTTCAGCTCGAACCCCAGCCGCCCGCTGTCCAGCAGCGGCCGGGCCGACGGGTCGCTGTAGACGAGGTTCCACACCTCGGCGTCGGCGTCCTCGGTGCTCTGCTGCACCACCACGCCGCCCAGGCCGTCGGGCGCGGCGTCGGCGTAGGCGCGGATCCGGCCCAGCAGCGACTTGCCCTCACCGCCCGTGAGCCTGCCGTAGCCGTTGACCGGAACCACGTTCTCGCCCACCACCATCGGCACGCCCAGCGCGCCCGCCTGCCCGCTCGCGGCCTGGCCGAGGTCGGCGCTGGCGACCTGGGTCGAGCCGAACGCCGACAGGTACAGCGGCAGCGCCGAGGCGAACCCGCCGACGGACGCGGTCAGGTCCACGTCGCGGTGCAGCGGCTCGCGGGCCAGGTCGATCAGCTTCTCCAGCCGCTCCGGCACGAACACCGGCGGCACCAGCCGCGCGGCGTCCAGCTCGTCGGCGGCCGGCCCGCCCGGCGCGGCGCCGAACAGCGCGTGCCCGTAGTCGGCCAGGTCCGGGAACGCCGCCGCGGTGCCCGTGCGCGCCCGCTCCCGCACCGCCGCCTCGGGGAACGTCGCCGCGCGCAGCCCGCTCACGGCGACACCACCCCCGGCACCTTCGGGTAGGCGCTGGCCTGCCACACGTGCTCCAGGCCCGTCACGTAGCGGGTCAGCCGCTCCAGGCCGATGCCGAAGCCCGCGCTGCCCGGGATGCCCTCGCGGACCATCTTCAGGTACCAGCCGTACTTGGCCGGGTTCTCGCCGGTCTCGCGCATCCGCGCGATGATCGCGCCGTACTCGTGCTCCCGCTCGCTGCCGCTGCACAGCTCGCCGTAGCCCTCCGGGGCCAGCAGGTCGAAGTTGCGCAGGTGACCGGGGTGCTCGCGGCTCTCCTTGTCGTAGAACCCGCGCGCGCCCGGGTCGGTGACCGGCCCGATGATCGGCGGCAGCATCTCGGTGAAGCCCCGGTCGCGCAGGTGCTCCCGCGCCGCGTCCAGCATCGTGTGCTGCACGCGCAGCACCGCGCGGGTGGTCGGCGACGACAGGTGCTCACGGGGGTTCGCCGGCAGCGGGGTCGCCGCGTCGGCGGTGGGGGTGTCCATCTCGCTCCTTAAGGGGGAGTAGGGGGTCAGCCGATCCCGGTCGGGTCCAGGGCGGCGTCGTCGAAGGTGCGCTCCACGTGGGACAGCGAGCGCAGCAGCTCGGCCGCGGTGGTCTCGGCCCGCCCGGTGGTCTCCACCAGGCCCGCCAGCGGCAGCGCCCCGATCCGGGACCACCGGAGCCTGCCGGTGGGGTCCACCACCGCCCTGGTGCGCCCGGCGTTGTCCGGGTGCAGGCAGTACGGCACGTCGAGGTAGCCGCGCTCGACCGCGCGGACCAGGGCCGTGCCCACGTCGGGCGACAGGTCCAGCACGGCCTCGACGATGGCCCGCGCCTCGGCCAGCACGCCGGTGTCGGCGACGGGCCCGCCGGGCCGGGTGCGGGCGGCGGCGCGGCTCGCGATCCGCAGCGCCGAGACGTTCTCCTCGACCGTGGGGATGCGGTGCGCCTCCGCCACGGTCTTGACGATCAGCCGCGCCGCCCCGGTGCGCACGGCCAGCTCCGCCGCGCGCTCCAGCAGCGCGGTCGCGCCGTGCGGGGTGCGGGGGAACACGCCCATGTAGGTGTAGAGCACCACGTGCCAGTCCACGTCGGACAGGTGCTCGGCGGCCAGCGCGCGCAACGCGTGCACCGCCTCGGCGTCCTGCTCCGGGTGGGTCTGCTGGGCGTAGCTCAGCGACACGCTGCCCAGGCCGTGCTGGCGGAAGAACAGCCCCTCCAGCACGCTGATCGCCACCAGCAGCCCCGGCGGGCACAGCTGGCCCATCATGCAGCCGCCGAACGACTCCAGGTGCGGCCGGCCGCCGCGCTCGCGCAGGCCGGCCAGCAGCAGGCACGACTCGGCCCACGCGCGCACCGCCTCCGCCACCGGCACCCGGCTGTAGGGCAGGCAGTAGGACAGCGGGCCGCCCTCGGTGGCGTGCAGGCCGGCCGCGAGCAGCGCGACCACGATGTCCTGCGGCTCGGCCGAGCCGTGCCGCACCTGCACCGGGAAGTCCGGGCCGTGCAGGCCCGCCAGCACCGACCGCGTGGTCCCCGGCGGGTAGGCCACGATCGGGTAGCCGTTGAGGTCGTCGCCCGCCGCGAGCGCGGCGCGCACCGCGGCGTGGTCGCCGACCCGGGTGAAGCTGTCCAGGGTGAGGGTGCCGACCGCGGGCACCCCGGCGCGCCGCACGGCCAGCAGCCCGGCGCGCATCGCCGCCGGGTCGCCGATCCCCATGCGTGGCTGCACGACCAGTTCACCGCGGGCCGCGGCGGCGGCCACGAACCCGCCGAACGACCCGTCGCTCATGACCGCACGCCCACCGGCAGCCGGTCCAGGAAGGACCGGAACTCGGCGATGCTGCCCGCCGCGTCCTCGAACACGCCGTCGAAACCCGCCTCGGTGAGCGCGGCGGCTCGGCGCCGACCGCCGGGGCCGTCGATGCCCAGCTTGCCGCCCACCACCACCGGGGTGGCGGCCAGCTCCGGCCGGCCGCGCAGCCGCGCGATCACCCGCTTGGCCTCGTGGAAGCCGTGCCCGTTGACGCTGCTGACCACCACCAGGTCCGGCCGGCGCCGGGCGCACTCGGTGACGATCAGGTCGTCGGGCGCGCACGCGCCCAGGTTGACCACGCGGTGGCCCAGCTCCTCCAGGACGAGCTGGAGGTACACCAGGTTCCAGGTGTGCGCGTCCGAGGCGAGGCTCGTCACCACGATGTCGAGCCCCGGGTGGGCGCTGGTCGGTTCCGCCAAGTCCATGGCAACCCCTCGCGTCGCAGGTTGGTCGTGATGTCCGAAAACTAGGAGTCGCGGACCCCGGCGAGCGGCAGCCCGACCGGCAGCAGAGCGGCAGTTGCGGCGCGCGCCAGGTCCAGCACGCGGAAGCGGTCGCCGCCGACGGGCCGCACCAGGCCCAGCAGCCGCAGCCGCCGCACCAGGTGCGCGCACGCCACCGGTGGCACGCCGGCCAGCCGCGCGGCGTCGCGCGCGGTCCAGTCGCCGCCCGCCGCGGCCAGCGCGTCCAGCGCCGCCCGGTCGCCGTCCGCCGCCCGACCGTCCACGGCGGACAGGGCGCGGGCCAGCGCGCCGCGCAGGTCGGGCAGCCGGTCGGCGGTGACCGCCAGCGGGTCGGCGCGCACCAGGTCGAGCACCTCCTCGGGGCGGTGCACCAGCAGCCAGGACGCCGCCGCCTCCAGCGCGCCCGGCAGGCCGTCGAGCCGGTCGGCCAGCTCCGCGAGCGCGGGCGCCGAGCGGGCCGCCGTGCCGGGGGAGACCTGCCCGGCCAGCCGGGTCAGCAGCCGCACCGCGTCCGGCCGGTCCAGGGGCGGCAGCGCGACCACCCGCTCGCCCGGGATGGCCGGCGGTTCACGGGTGGTGCGCAGCAGGCGCAGCCGGCGGCAGCGGTGCAGCAGGGCCAGCCCCCGGTCGGGGTCCGGCCAGCCCGGCTCGTGCCCGTCGAGCACCAGCAGCAGTTCCCGGTCGCCGACCAGCTCGGCCAGCGGGTCCAGGCCCTCGCCGTCGCCGGCGCGGGCCAGCGCGGAGTGCACCAGCAGCCGCAGCCGCCCGGCGGCGCCGTCGGGGCGCGCGGACGCGGCGTCCCACAGCACGCGCGCCGAACCGGACTCGTGCAGCCGCCCGGCGACCTCGACGACCAGGCGCGTCTTGCCCACGCCGGGCAGACCGGTCACCGCGACCAGCCGCGAACCGCCCGCACCCAGCAGGTCCAGCAGCGCGGCCACCTCGGCGTCCCGCCCCACCAGGGCGTCCAGCCCCGACGGCGGCGGCACCGCGTCGAGGTCGGGCACCAGGTCGATCTCGACCCCGCCGCGCGCCCGCAGCGCCGCCGCCTCGAACGAGGACAGCTCGCGACCGCGCAGCCGCAGCCCGGCCGCGATCAGCCGCACCGTGTCACGCCGCGGCCTGCTCGCCCGGCCCGCCTCCAGGTCGCGGATGGCCCGCACGCTGATGGTGGACAAGTCCGCCAGTTGCCGTTGCGTGGCGCCGCGCTTCACCCGGTGCTCGCGCAGGAGTTCACCGAATTGCCGCCGCGCTGGATTCCCGTCCATGCCACCTCCAGTCGCGATGAAGTCCCGCTGCTCGACATGCGGTCCGGCGCACCCTCGGCGACCTGCTCGAACGCCCCGGTGACCCGACCCGTCAACCAGCATCTCCACGCGCTTATCGCGGCGTTATCGCGGTGCCCGCCGCACGGCGATAACGCCTCCGATAACGGATGCATTCGCCGGCGATAATCCCGCGATGCTGAGCATTCCTAACTTCGGTTGCAGCAGCCCGGGACGGCCCGGGGCGCCACAGCCGGAAGAGGACACGACATGCGCGTCAACCAGGTCATCGCCGCCACCGCCGCCTTCGCCGCGATCGTGCTCGCCCCGGTGCTCGGCGCGACCGCCGCCCACGCCGCGACACCCGCGCCGGCCGCCGTCGTGGCCGCCGACGACACGCCCTGGGGCCCGACCGGTGACGACACGCCCTGGGGCCCGACGTCGGACGACACCCCGTGGGGCCCGACCGCCGAGGGCGACGACACCCCGTGGGGTCCGACCGGCGACGACACCCCCTGGGGCCCGACGCGGGCGTGACGGGGGACCGGGCGGCTGTCAGCCCGTCCGGATCAGGTCCAGCGCCCGCTGCGCCCGCAGCCGCGCCGCGCTCATGTTCCGCTCCGCGAACGTCGTGATCGCCCGGCCCAACAGGCCGACCGCCTGGGCCCGCTCGCCCCGCTGGGCCAGCACCACCGCCAGCTCCGCCCGCGTCTCCGCCGCGCCGCCGTGGTCCATCGCCCGCTCCCGGACCTCCAGCGCCGCCCGCAGCAGCGCCTCCGCGGTCTCCTGGTCGCCCAGGGCGAGCTTCACCACCGCCAGCCTGTGCAGCACCCGCGCCTCGCCGACCACGTCGCCACCGGCGCGCACCACCCCCAGCAGCTCGGTCAGCGAACCCTCGGCCTCCGCGTGCCGCCCCTGGCGCGCCATCAGGTCGCTCAACCGGTACCGGACCTGCACCTCCACCCGCTGGTTGCCGAACTCCCGGCAGATGTCCAGCGCCTCGTACAGCCGCCCGGCGGCCAGCTCGTGGTCGCCGTTCTCCAGGTCGATCTGCGCGACCTGCGTCAGCACGTACGCCTGCCCCACGGGGTCCCCGGCCAGCCGGAAGTCCTCCAGCGCCGCCAGGTAGGCGGGCGCGGCCTGCTCGTTCTCGCCGAGGCGGTGGTGGGCCAGCGCCAGGTTGCGCCGGGCCAGGGCCAGGCCGCGCACGTCGTTCAGCTCCTCGAACGTGCGCAGCGCCGGGCCGACGAGCTGGTGCGCCACCCGCGCCCGCGACCAGCTCAGCTGGAGCGACGCCAGCGAGCACAGCAGCGCCGCCTCGCCCCGCGCGTTGCCCGCCAGGCGCACCGCGGCCAGCGCCTGCTGGTGCGTGCGCTCCCAGTCGTCGAAGTAGCACCGCGCCTCGAACAGCGTCACCAGGGTGACCGCGAGGTCCCAGCACGCCTCGGCCATGCCCTCCGCGGCGGTCAGCTCGACCGTCGAGCACAGGTTGGGCCGCTCGGACTCCAACCACACCAGCGGATCGGCCAGCAACCGGTCCACCGAGGACCGCGGCGCGTGCCAGCGCGGCGCGTCGCCGTGCAGAGAGGTGAAGTCGCCGCCGTAGACCCGCGCGTGCGCCTCGCCGGCCAGCGCGAGCCAGCCGCCCGCGACCCGCTGCAGCGCGCCCCGGCGCTCGGCCTCCTCCTCGTGCTGCTCCAACTGCTCCCGGGCGAACAGCCGGATCAGGTCGTGGAACTTGTAGCGCGGCGCGCCGGTCACGTCGAGCGCGACCATCTCCAGCATCTGCGCGTCGACCAGCCGCTCCAGCAGGTCGGTGGCGCGCATCGGCTCCACGTCCAGCAGCGCCGCCGCCACCCACGTGGGGAAGCCCAGCCCCTCGAGCGCGCCCAGCAGCCGCAGCAGCCGGCGCGACTCGACGTCCAGCCCGTCGTAGGTCAGGGCGAGGCTCGCGCGCACCATCATCTCGCCGTGCGCCAGCTCGTCGAGCCGCCGCCGCTCGTCCGACAGCCGCTCCAGCATCCACGCCAGCGACCAGCTCGGCCGGGCCGCCAGGCGCGCGGCCACGATGCGCAGCGCCAGCGGCAGGCAGCCCACCAGCCGGATCAGCGCGGTGGCGGCGGCCGGTTCGGCGTCGACCCGCTCGGGGCCGATGACCGTGGCGAGCATGGCGGTGGCCTCGTCGTGGTCGAGCACCTCGACCTCCAGCACCCGCGCGCCGGGCAGCCCGGTCAGCCGGGCGCGGCTGGTCACGATCACCGAGCACGTGCTGCTGCCCGGCAGCAGCGCCTGCACCTGCCGCTCGGCCGCCGCGTCGTCGAGCACCACGAGCATCCGCTTGCGCGCCACCAGTTGCCGGTACATCTCGGCGCGCTCGTCCTCGGCGTCCGGGATGGACGTGCCGGGGATGCCCATGGCGCGCAGGAACCTGCCGAGCACGTCGGCCGCGGTCGCCGGGTGCGACCTGGTGCCGCCGAGGTCGCAGTAGAGCTGCCCGTCCGGGAAGTGGTTGTCCACCAGCAGGTGCGCGAGGTGGACGGCCAGGGCGCTCTTGCCGATGCCGGGTTTGCCGACCAGCGCCACGACGCGGGTCGCGCGCCCGCCCGGCACGAGCAGCTCCAGGGACCGCGCGACCAGCTCCGCGCGCCCGGTGAAGTCGCCGACGTCGGCGGGGAGCTGGAGCGGCACCACCGGTTCCGGCGCGGGCGCGGCGGGCCGGGGCGCCTCGGCCAACGGCCCGCCGAGCGGCGCCGGCCCGCCCGGCGGGGGACCCCCGAGCGGCTGCGCCTCCGACCGCACGGCCAGCGCCGGGTCGCCCGCCAGGATCGCCGACTCCAGCCGGCGCAGCTCGTCACCGGGCTCCAGGCCCAGCTCCTCGATCAGCACGTCGCGGCCCGCGCGGTAGACCTCCAGCGCCTCGGCCTGCCTGCCCGACCGGTACAGCGCCAGCATCAGCTGCCCGCGCAGCCGCTCCCGCAGCGGGTGCTGGGCGACCAGCGAGCTGATCTCGCCCACGAGCTGCCGGTGCCTGCCCGCGCCCAGTTCCAGTTCCAGCGAGGTCTCCAGCACCGCCAGCCGGTCCTCGTCCAGCCTGGCGGCCCTGGCGCGCAGCACCCCGGCCGTGGCGCCGCCCAGCGCCGGTCCGCGCCACAGGCCCAGCGCCTGGCGCAGCAGCTCCGCGGCGGCCCGCGGGTCGCCCGCGCGGGCCAGCGACTCGGCCTCGCCGGTCAGCCGCGCGAACACCTGCGCGTCCAGCTCGCCGTCCGCCACGCGCAGCAGGTAGCCGGGCGGGCGGGTGGTGATGGCGTCGCCGCGGTCGACGGCGGCCAGGTTGCTGCGCAGCGCCGAGACGCAGATCTGCACCTGCGTGCGCGCGGTCGCCGGTGGCGAGTCGTCCCAGACGGCGTCGATCAGGTGATCGATGCTGACGACCCGGTTGGCCTCCAGCAGCAACGCGCCCAGCACCACCTGCTGCCGCCCCGGCGGGATCTTGCCCACGCGGTCGGACCCGTTCGAGACGTGCAACGGCCCCAGTACCCGATACACCGGAGGGACCTGCGACAACCGTGCCCCGACTTCCAACGCTCGACTCCCAGCGCTCAGCCCCCGCCCCGACGGTAACCGGCAGTCATGGGATGTCGCACTAGGGTGCAAAGTCGCCAATTCCAAATGGTCCGTTCGTCCCCGGGCGGTGGGGCGTCGGGAGCAGCGCGCTTGCCCCGTTCAGGCGGGCGCGACGAAGAAGAACGTGCGTTGGGAGCGCAGCAACCCGTGCTCGCCTATGGCGAAGATGTCGGCGAAACCGGTCTCGCCACCCGCTCCCACCAGCCTGCCGACGACGGCCACGCGCCCTTCGCCGGCGATCACCTCGTCCACGACGTGGGTGGCCGGCCGGTGCTCCCGGCGGGCCTGGTACGCCTCGATCTCGGCGCGCCCCCGCACCTCCCGCTCACCGGGCCGCTGGAGCACGGCGTCGGCGTCGAACAGCGACGCGTAACCGTCGAGGTCGCGCCGGTCGAGGTACTCGTAGCTCAGTCGGACGTGCTCCGCCCCCACCGCGGTGACCGCGGCGCCGGGCTGGTGACGGCCCTGCCACCGGTCCGCTGCCATGCCCCTGTTCCCCCTCCGTCGGCGTCCTTGCGCCGTTCACCCTCCCCGGCTGCGCTAACCGCCGGTTATCGCTGCGCTATCGCGCCCAGCCCGACCTGCGGTGGACCGAACCGCTCGCGCTCCGGTGTATCAGCGCGCGGCCGGGGCGGTCCGTCCTCCTGGAAGCCCGAGGCGGCCGACGACCGGCCGCCCGTCCGCAAGGGGGAACACCACGATGCCCGCGATCCGCACCCTGACCGCCTGCGCCCTCGCCGCCGCGGCGGTCGTCCTGCCCGCCGCGCCGGCCGGCGCCACGTCGGCGACCTTGTACGCCGAGCTGGCGGAGCTGGCCGACAACCTCAACTCCCTGGCCTGGCCGGGACAGGACGACTACAACTTCTACCCCGGCGCGAAGGGGCACGCCGACGTCGCGACCAGCGTCGTGTGGGGCACGCCCGGCAGCCCGACCACCTACGAGAACAAGGCCAAGTGCGCCCCGCTGCTGACGCGGGCGCTCAAGCACACCTTCGCCTGGGCCACCGACGCCTACCTGCTCGACGAGTTCCAGAGCACCAGCCCCACCGCCGCGAAGTACCACGACGGCCTCCTGGCGGGCGCGGACCACTTCACCACCAAGACCGCGGTGTCCTCGCTGGCCCCGGGCGACGTCGTGGCGATCAAGTACACCGACTCGGCGGGCGGCACGGGCGACGCGACCGGTCACGTGGCCGTCGTGGCGGGCACGCCCCACCTGCACGACCGCGACGGCGACGCCGCCACCCGCGAGTGGGCCGTGCCGGTCATCGACAGCACCAGCAACCCGCACGGCGTGGCGAGCACCAACCCGGCCTCGCCCTACCAGTCCTTCCGCGACACCCGCGCCGTCGGCGCCACCGAGTACAGCGGCGTCGGGCGGGGCTGGCTGTTCATCAGCACCACGGCGGCCGACGTGCCGACCGGTCACTGGTGGGGCGCGAACGAGAACGTGGTGGACCAGTACAAGCCCGTCTCGACCCGGCCGGTGGTGTTCGCCGCCGTGTCGTGAGCGGGCCCGTGTCGTGAGCGGGCACGTGACGTGAGCGGGCTCAGGCGGGGTTGCGGGGCGCCTGCTTGAGCGCCTCCTCGACCGAGTTGGTCACGGTGAGGATGCGGCTCAGCGCGGTCAGCCAGAGCAGGCGGGACAGCCGGTGCTCCTCGGGGAGCGCCACGACCAGGTCCAGGCCCTTGTCCTTGGCGGCGTTGTGCACCCGGATCAGCGACGACAGGCCCGTCGAGGCGACGAAGCCCACCTCCCGGAGGTCCACCACCAGCAGCAACGCCTCGGCCTCGATCGCCTTGGCCAGGCCCTCGTCGAGGCCCTCGTCCAACACCTCGGCGGTGTTGTGGTCGATGTCACCACCGACCCGCACCGCCACCGCCTGGGTGTCGGCGAGGGGCTCGACCCGCGTCCAGGGGCGCGCCGCCGGTTCCGGCTCGCCCGGTTCCGGGGCGCTCGCCTCCGAGGGGTTGGCCTCCGGGGTGCTCTTCTCCTGGGCGCTCTTCTCCTGGGCGCTCTTCTCCGGGGCGCTCTTCTCCTGAGTGCTCTTCTCCTGAGTGCTCTTCTCCGGGGCGCTCGCGCCTGGCGCGCTCGCCTCCGGGGCGCTCGCTCCAGGCGAGGTCGCCCCGGCCGTCGTGGCCTCGGGAGCGGTCGCCTCCGGCGTCGTCGGCTCCGGCGTCGGCGTCTCCGGGGCGGTCGGCTCCGGCGTGGTCGCCTCGGGTGCGGGCGTCTCCGGTGTAGTCGGCTCCGGGGTAGTCACGGCTCCACTCAACCACGCTGGTCGGCAGCCTGCCGCTCGACCGCCGCCATCACCGGCGACGATCACGCCGGGTGGCCCGGTCCCGGGACCGCTTCGCCGTCGTCCTCGCATCGACCACACGGAGGTGTGACACTCGTCCACATGGCGGCGGGGTGGCCGCGTAACGCCCGGTCACGGGTGTGGCAGGGTGCTGGGGGCCCGGCGCCTCGGGTTAGGCTCCGGTGGATGAACGGCGTGGAGGAGAAGAGGGTGGACGAAGCGCTGTCGCTGTCGGTGGACGTCCTGCACCGCGCCGAGGACACCGTAGTGGCGGTGACCGGCGAACTCGACTTCGGCACGACCCCGAGGCTGCTGGAGGTCGCGGAACCGCTGGCCGCCGCGGGCGGCCCCCTCGTGCTCGACCTGTCCGACCTGACGTTCTGCGACTCCAGCGCCCTCAGCGCGCTGGTCCGGCTGCACAAGGCGACCAGGGCCGCGGGCGGCGCGCTGTGCCTGGCCGCGCTGCGGCCCCAGGTCAAGGCGGCCATCACGATGACGTCGCTGGACCAGCTGTTCACCATCGTCGACGAGGTGCCGGCGGGTGGGGACGAGCGCCGCCGCTCATGACCCCAGCTGGAGACGCCCGGTCCGGCCACCGCTTCGCCGCCTTCGGCCTGTCCGACATGGTGGAGGTCGCCGCGGCCCTGCGCGGCGCGGCCGAGCGGGCGCCCGACTTCACCGCGGCGGCCGAGGCCGTGGTCCGCCGGCTGCGCGCGGACTTCGTCGACGAGCGCGGCGAACCGGTCCTCCAACTGGTCCGGCTGTTCTCCACGCGCCGCTTCGCCGACCTGGCCGAGGACGCGCGGCGGGTCGTGCGCGCCGGGGCGACCGCACCGCCGGACCCGGACCTGCGCTGCCTGGCGCTGGAGGCCACCGCCGGCGTCGAACCGGCCTGGAACGACCCGGCCCGCTCGCGGGGCCACCGCGTCATCCCCCTGCCCGACGCCGCCGCCGTCAGCGGCGTGCCGATGATCTCCACCCTGGTCGACGAGCTGGGCGTGCGGCCCGAGGACGTGGCCGCCGGGTCGTTCGACGACGGCCGGGGCCGGTTCGGCGTCTTCCACGTGCCCGTGGCCCTGGGCAGCGACCGGGTGCCCGACCAGGACTTCGTCGCCGCCTACGACATCGCCTCGGTCCTCGGGTTCGGCGGCGTGCTGCCCGGCGGCGACGTGTTCTGCGTGGTGCTGTTCTCCCGCGCGCCGATCCCGCCCGACGCCGCCGAGCTGTTCCGGGCCGTCGCGGTCAGCGTCCGCGCGGGCCTGCTCGCCCACCCCTGGAGCGGCGCGGGCCTGGCCGCCCAGCGCGACGCGCTGCGCGAGCACCTGGAGGTGCTGGAGGACGTCGCCCGGGGCCAGGCGGCCGCGCTGGAGACCGCGCTGGGCGACATCCGCGCCGAAGCCGAGCTGGTCGACGTGCTCCAGGGCGTCGGGCAGCGGCTGACCGCCCAGCTCGACCTCGACGTGCTGGCCCAGGAGGCCACGGACGCGGCCACCAAGGCCACCGGCGCGGCGTTCGGCGCGTTCTTCTACAACCTGGTCGACCAGTACGGCGAGTCCTACTCCCTCTACACCCTCTCCGGCGTGCCGCGCGAGGCGTTCGAGGGCTTCCCGATGCCGCGCAACACCGCCGTGTTCGCCGCGACGTTCGACGGCCTGGGCACGGTCCGCTCCGACGACATCACCCGGGACCCCCGGTACGGGCTCAGCGAGCCCTATCGCGGGATGCCGCCGGGCCACCTGCCGGTGCGCAGCTACCTCGCCGTGTCGGTGGTCTCGCCGTCCTCGCAGGAGGTGGTGGGCGGCTTCTTCTTCGGCCACCGGGAACCGGGTCGGTTCACCGCGCGCCACCAGCAGCTCGCCGAGGGCATCGCCGGGTACGCGGCGATCGCGCTGGACAACGCCCGCCTGTTCGGCCGCCAGCGCACCATGGCCACCGAGCTGGCCCGCAGCATGCTGCCGACCGTGCCGCACGTGCCCGACCTGGAGATCACCTCCCGCTACCTGCCCGCCGCCACCGGCTCGGAGGTCGGCGGCGACTGGTTCGACGTGATCGAGCTGCCCGCCGGGCGCACCGCGTTCGTCATCGGCGACGTGGTCGGGCGCGGCGTGACCGCGGCGGCGGTCATGGGGCAGATCCGCACCGCCGTGCGGTCCTACGCGCTGCTGGACCTGCCGCCCGCCGACGTGCTCGGCCGCGTGTCGAACCTGGCCGACAGCACGCCCGGCGCCACCTTCATCACCTGCCTGTACGCGGTGCACGACCCGGTCGACCAGACGCTGACCTACGCCAACGCCGGGCACCTGCCCGCGATCCTGCTGCCGCCCGGCGGCGAACCGCGGCTGCTCGGCCAGGGCCTGGGGATGCCGCTGGGCGTGGGGGAGTCCTTCGCCCAGGAGCACACCGCGTTCCCGCCCGGCGCGTGCCTGGCGCTCTACACCGACGGCCTCGTCGAGAGCCGCCACCGCGACCTGGACGAGGGCATCGAGGCGCTGGTCGACGGCCTGCGGCTGCTGCCCGACGACCTCGACCCGCAGGTGGCCTGCGACAAGCTGATCGACCGGCTCACCGAGGGCCGCCACGACGACGACGTCGCCCTGCTGCACGTCCGGCACACCGCCGGGCACCGCCGGGTCGCCGCCCTGCCGCTGGAGGCCGACACCGCCGCGGCGGCGCGGGCGCGGGCCTTCGTCGCCGACCGATTGGGAGAATGGGAGTTGACCGACGTGCTGGACGTCGCCCTGACGGTGACCAGTGAGCTGGTGACCAACGCCGTCAAGCACACCGAGGACCCGGGCACGCTGCGCCTGCACCACGACGGCGCGCGGCTGACCGTGGACGTCGCGGACCGCGGCGCCACCATGCCCCGGATGTTCGAAGCCGAGCCCGAGGACGACCGGCGGCGCGGGCTGCACCTGGTCAACGCGTTCGCGACGCGCTGGGGCACCCGCACCACCCTGGACGGCAAGGTCGTCTGGGCCGAGATCCCCGCGCGGGCCGGCGACCGGGCGGACCTCCGATGAGCGCCGTGCGCTACGCGGCCCTGGGCGACAGCTTCACCGAGGGCGTGGGGGACGAGCTGCCCGACGGCTCGCCGCGCGGCTGGGCCGACCTGGTCGCGGCGGGCCTGGCCGACGCCCTCGGCGAGACCGTGCACTACGCCAACCTCGCCGTGCGCGGCAGGCTGCTCGAACCCATCGCGACCACCCAGCTCGACGCCGCCCTGGCGCTCACCCCGCCGCCCACGCTGGTCACGTTCAACGGCGGCGGCAACGACATGATGCGGCCCGGCATCGACACGGCCCGCCTGGTGGCGCTCACCGAGCGGGCGGTCCGGCGCTGCCTCGACGCCGGGGTGCGGCTGGTCCTGCTCAGCGGGGCCGACCCGTCGGCCAGGCTGCCGTTCGGGCGGGTGGTCCGCCGCCGGGGCGCGGAGCTGACCGCGGCGATCACCGAGCTGGCGCGGCGCCACGACCTGCTGTTCGTGGACATGTTCAACGACGCCGAGATCCGGCGGCCCGCCTACTGGTCGCCGGACCGGCTGCACCTCAACGCCGCCGGGCACCGCCGGGTCGCGTCGGCCGTGCTCACCGCCCTGGGCCACCCCGTGCCGCCGCACGCCGTCGAACCCGGTCCCGAGGCGACCCGCGGCCTGCTCTCCGAGGCCCGGTACTACCGCGAGCACGTGCTGCCGTGGGTGAACCGCCGGCTGCGCGGCATCTCCTCCGGCGACCACGAGCCCGGCAAGCACCGCGACTGGACGCCGGTGGAGGCCAGGCGGCACGTCTGACCAGCCGTGGTTGACCTTCACCGAGGGGCAGGCCGCACGGTGGGAACCGGCCGGGCAGCCCGCCCGGCCGGGGAAGGGGGCCGGACGTGGTGGGCTCGGGTTCCAGTGGTCGTGGGGGAGGGCCGGGTCGGGGCGCGGAGCCGCTGACCATCGGGGCGTTCGCGCGCCTGTCGCGCCTGACGCCGAAGGCGCTGCGGCTCTACGACGAACTCGGCCTGCTCACGCCCGCCCGGGTGGACCCGCGGTCGGGCTACCGGTTCTACGCGCCGGACCAGCTCGACCGGGCCCGCCTGGTGGCGTGGCTGCGCCGGCTCGGGATGCCGCTCGACCGCATCCGGCAGGTGTGCGCGCTGGACCCGGCGGACGTCGCCGACGCGGTGCGCGCCTACTGGGTCCGGGTCGAGTCCGACCACGCGGCCCGCCGCGACCTGGCCGCCTTCCTCGTGGCACAGCTGTCCGGGAAGGACGACACCATGAGCCTCGCGCTCCGCTACTCCCTGCGCACCGACCGCGGCCTCGTCCGCGACGCCAACCAGGACTCCGGCTACGCGGGCGAGCGGCTGCTCGCCGTGGCCGACGGCTTCGGGGCCCGCGGCGCACCCCTCAGCGCCGCCGCCGTCGACGCGCTCGCCGCGCTGGACGAGCCGGTGCCGGCGGGCGAACTGCTCAACGCGCTGGCCGACGCGGTGCACCGCGCCGGCGCGGTCGTCGCCGACGACCTGGCCGCCAACCCCGTCGACGGGTGCAGCGGCACCACGCTGACCGCGCTGGTGCTGTCCGGGTCGCGGCTGGGCCTGGTCCACGTCGGCGACTCGCGCGTGTACCTGCTGCGGGGCGGCGAGCTGTTCCGGATCACGCACGACCACACCGTGGTGGAGTCGATGATCGCCGAGGGCAGGCTGACCGAGGAGGAGGCGCGCAGCCACCCGCAGCGGGCCCTGCTCGTCCGCGCCCTGACCGGCGCGCGGGTGGACCCCGACCTCGCGCTGCACGACGCCCTGCTCGGCGACCGCTACCTGCTGAGCACGGACGGCCTGCACGCGGTGGTCCCGGAGGCCGACCTCCGGGACGCGCTGGCCTCCGCGCCCGACCCGGACCGCGCGACCGAGCGGTTGGTCGACCTGGCCAACACCAACGGCGGCCCGGACAACGTGGTCTGCGTGGTCGCCGACGTGGTCGCCGGCTGAGCCGGCCGCCGGTCCCGGTGGGGGCACCGGGACCGGCGGTCCCCGCCGCGCGCCGACGCCACCGGGCGCGGCTACTCGATCGTCGGTTCGACCCACACCGCGCCCGCCTGGTACTCGTCGAAGCACGTGCCGCCGAGGAACCGGGCCTCCAAGCGCACCCGCAGCGCGTTGGTCACGTCCACGTCCAGGTTCCGCACCTGCCCCAGTCCGACCTGGGCGGTGGCGGAGTCGATCCGCGTCTCGTCCACGAAGACGCTGAACTCGACGCTCCGGCCGCTCTTCGAGCCGTCGCCGAGCCCGACCCCGGTGCGGAGCCGCTCGTACCGGCGGTCGAGGTGGTAGGTGCGCGAGGCCAGGGCGCCCGATCCGCCGCACGTGCCGAGCCACGCGGTGATGGCCCGCTGGTAGTCCTCGGTGTCGACCCGCTGCGGGTCGGTGACGATGGTGCCGGAGGCCTCCACCGGGTTCAGCTCCAGCAGCGACTTCGAGCCGGGCCGCGAGTTCCGCCCCGCCGGGTCGGCGGCCGACTCGGTCACCGTCTCCGTGTGGACGACGGTCACGGTGGACGCCGTCGCGCCGCCTTCCTCGCGCCCCGCGAAGTACGCGCTGACACCGGTGGCCGTGCCGGTGATCAGCGCGGCGACCACCGCCGCCACCACCGCGCCGCGGCGGTTGATCCGGGCGGCCTGGATCGCCGGGTCGAGGGTTTCCCGATCGGTCACGGACCGACTGTGCCGGCCGGCCGTCGCGCCGGGAGCGGGATCCGGGCCGATCGACCCGTTCGGCCGTACCGGTCGCGGCGCGCCGGTTCTCGCCGGTCCCGCTGAGCCGCGCCCGCCCTGACGGCCGGCCCGGCACAATCGCCCGGGTCGACGGTGGAGGAGGGGTCCATGGCGGAGGTGCCCGTGCTGCGCGCGGCGGTCCGGTCCGACGTGCCGGCGATCGGCGAGCTGATGCGGCGCTCGGTGCTGGAGCTGTTCCCGCACTTCTACGACGAGCGCGAGACGGCGTCGGCCGCCGAGCACCTCACCGTGCCCGACGTGGTGCTCGTCGACGACGGCACCTACTTCGTGCACGAGCACGCCGGCGAGGTCGTCGCCTGCGGCGGGTGGAGCAAGCGGGACAAGCTCTACACCGGCTCCGGCGCGCGGCCGGGCGAGGACCGGTTGCTGGACCCGGCCACCGAGCCCGCGCGGGTGCGGGCCATGTTCGTGCGCGGCGACTGGGCGCGCCGGGGCCTGGGCCGCGCCCTGCTGGGCGCGTGCGAGCGGTCGGCCGGGGAGGCGGGGTTCCGGTCGCTGGTGCTGATGGCCACGCTGCCCGGGGTGCCGCTCTACCGGTCGTTCGGCTTCCGCGAGGTGGAGCGCGCCCGCGTGCCGCTGCCGGACGGCACGGTGCTGGCCGGCGTCTCGATGGAGTACCCGCTGACGTGAGCCGGTGGTGGCGCCGCGCCTGCCGACCGGCTATCCCTGTGGGTGGGGGAGGAACGCGTTCAGGGGGGCTCCGACGTGGTGGTGCGGCTGGATCTGCTGGGTGAGGTGACCGCGCGCGCCGACGGCCGCGTGCTCGACCTGGGCCCGGCGCGGCAGAGGTGCGTGCTGGCGGCGCTCGCGGTGGACGCGGGCCGGGTGGTGCCCGCCGAGCGGCTGGTGGAGCGGGTCTGGGGCGCGGACGCGCCGCTCCGGGAGCGCGCGACGCTCCAGAGCTACGTCTCGCGGTTGCGGCGCGCCCTGGTGGCCGCCGGCGGGGGGATCGCCCTGCGCGCGGGCGGTTACGCGCTGGTGCTGGGCGAGGCCGGCGAGGCGGTGGACCTGCACCGGTTCCGCGCCCTGCGCCTCCGCGCCAGGGGTGCGGGCGCCGCCGACCGGGTGGCGCTGTTGACCGACGCCCTGGACCTGTGGCGGGGCGAGCCGCTGACCGGCCTCACCGGGGAGTGGGCGGCGGCCGAGCGGGAGCGGTTGCGGTGGGAGCGCCTGGACGCCGAGCACGACCTGGTCGACGCCCGGCTGAGCGCGGGTGGGGGTGAGGAGCTGGTGGCGGAGCTGTCCGCCAGGGTCGGGGAGCACCCGCTGGACGAGCGGGTGGCGGCCCAGCACCTGCTGGCCCTGTACCGGGCGGGGCGGGCCGCGGACGCCTTGGAGCACTACCGGCTGCTGCGGGACCGGCTGGTGGAGGAGGTGGGCGCCGATCCCGGCGAGGCGCTCCAGGACCTGCACCGGCGCATCCTGGCCGCCGACCCCGGCCTGATCGCGGGGGTGGGGGCGGGGTCGGCGGTGCGGGCGGGTGTGGGGGCCGGGCCGGTGGTGCCGCGCCAGTTGCCCGCCGCGCCCGCGTCGTTCATCGGCCGCCGGCACGAGTTCGACCGCTTGGACGCGACCCTGGGCGGCGCGCCGGGCACGGTGGTGATCTCGGCCATCGCCGGTGCGGGCGGCATGGGCAAGACGTGGCTGGCGCTGCACTGGGCGCACCGGCACCTCGACCGGTTCCCCGACGGGCAGCTGTTCGTGGACCTGCGGGGTTCCAGCCCCGAGGGCGAGCCGATGGACCCGGCGGTGGCGGTGCGCGGGTTCCTCGACGCGCTGGGTGTCGAGCCGGGCCGCGTCCCGGCCGAGCCGCACGCCCAGGCGGCCCTGTTCCGCAGCCTGGTCGCGGGCAGGCGGGTGCTGCTGGTGCTGGACAACGCCGCGGACACCGCCCAGGTCACCCCGCTGCTGCCCGGCGGCGACTCGTGCGCGGTCGTGGTGACCAGCCGCAACCGGCTGTCCGGCCTGATCACCGGGCACGGCGCCCACCACCTGCCCCTGGCCGTGCTGGCCGAGGAGGAGGCCCGCGCCCTGCTGGTCGACCGGCTCGGCGCCGACCGGGTCGACGCCGAACCCGGCGCCGTGGCCGAGCTGGTCGCGCTGTGCGGCGGGTTCCCGCTGGCGCTGAGCATCGTCGCGGGCCACGCCCACGTCCACCCGGACCTCCCACTGGCCCTGCTGGCGAACGAGCTGCGCGACCCGGGGCTGAGCGCGCTGGACGACGACGACCCGGCGGCCAGCCTGCCCGCCGTGCTGTCCTGGTCGCACCGGGCGCTGACCCCGGAGCAGGCGCGCGTGTTCGCGCTGCTCGGCATCGCGCCCGGACCCGACATCGGCCTCCCCGCCGCCGCGAGCCTCACGGGTCTGCCCGACGCGCACGCCAGGAGGGTGCTGGGTCAGTTGGAGCAGGCGTCCTGGCTCACCCGGGACGCCGCCGGCCGCTACCGGATGCACGACCTGGTGCGCGGCTACGCCGCCGCCACCGCCCGGACCGAACCGGAGGCGGTGCGGGGCCCGGCGCTGGCGCGGCTGGTGGACTTCTACCTGCACACCGCGCGCCGCCGACCAGCTCCTGGCGCCGGACCGCGTCGTGCTGCGGCTCGACCCGCCCGCGCCCGGCACCCGGCCCCAGCCGCTGCCCGACCTCGCCGCGGCGATGACCTGGTACGAGACCGAGCACCCCGACCTGCTCGCCGTCCAGCACACCGCCGCCGCCCTGGGCCTGCACCGGGTCGTGTGGCAGCTCGCCCGGACCCTGACCACGTTCCACGTGCGGCGGGGGCACCGCCGCGACCGGGTCGCGGTGTGGCGGGCCGCGCTGGAGGCCGCCGCCCACCTGCCCGACCCCGCCTCCCTGATCACCGCGCACCGGTGCCTCGGCACCGCCTGCACCGACCTGGGGCGGCACGAGGAGGCGACCCGGCACCTGCACCGGGCGCTCGCCCTGGCCGAGCACCACCGGGACACCCCTCAACTCGCCTACACCCACCTGGCGCTCGGGTGGGCCTGGAGCTACTGGGGCGACGACCGGAAGGGCGTGGCGCACGCCACCCGCGCCCTGGACCTCTTCCGCGCCCTCGACCAGCCGCTGTGGGAGGCGGACGCGCTCACCCAGGTGAGCGGGTACGCCCTGGTCCTGGGCGATTACGAGGCCGCCCGCACCCACGGCCGGGCGGCCCTGGCCCTGCTCCGCCGCCACCGCGACCCGGTCGGCGAGTCGGCCGTGCTGGTGCAGCTGGGCCGGGCCGACCACCTCACCGGCCGCCACCGCGAGGCCGTGGAGCGCTACGAGCAGGTCCTCGCCCTGCTCCGCCCCCTCGGCTACACCTACGAGGTCGCCAACACCCTGTGCCACCTCGGCGACGCCCACACCGCGCTCGGCGAGCACGCGCGGGCCCGCGCGGCGCGGCAGGAGGCGATCGGGCTGTACCGGGCGCAGGGCCGGGACGAGGACGTCCGGCGGGTCCGGCGGCTGCTCGACGAGAGCACTGCCGGCTGACGCGGCTGCCCCGGGGCCGGCGGTCGGCTCGGACCCGTCAGCCCTGGCCTCCGTCAGCCGCGGGTCCGGCCGGCTGCGCACCCTTCACCTGCGGGCCCGGCCGGCCGCGCACCCGTCAGCCGCGGAACTCGGTCCACGCCGCGGCGGTGACCTCGGGGCGCCCGAGCACGTCGACCGCGGTGTGGGCCAGGGCGCCGGCGGCGGCCAGCATCACGGCCAGGCCGCGCTCGCTGCCCGCGGCGGCGGCGAACGCCGGGGTGTGGTCCGAGGTGTCCTCGTCCACGATCGCCACGAACGGGTGGATCGCGGGCGCGACCGCGCTCACGTTGCCGATGTCCGACGAGCCCAGGAACACGCCGGGCGTCGGCTCGGTCAGGTGAATGCCCGCGTCCGCGAGGTGCCGCGCGAACAGCCCCGACAGCACGGCGTTGTCCCGGAAGTGCGCGTAAGGCGCGCGGGTCCGCTCGACCTCCACCGACGTGCCGGTGGCCAGCCCCGTGCCCCGCACCACGTCGGTGACCTGCTCCACCAGCCGCTCCAGCCCGTCGGTGGTCAGGGCGCGCAGCCCGAAGCGGCCCTCCGCCAGGTCCGGCACGATGTTCGTGGCCTCGCCGCCGCGCGTGACGATGCCCTGGACGTGCGAGCCGGTCGGCAGCCGGGGCCGCAGCGCGCCCAGCGAGTTGAACACCTGGATCAGCGCGGCGAGCGCGTCCACGCCCTCGGTGGGGTTGCCGGTGGGGTGCGCGGCCCGGCCGCGCACGGTCACCCGCAGCTCGACCTGCGCGGTCAGCGGCGCCCGCGTCCAGCCGTACTGGCCGGGGTGGAACATCAGCGCCGCGTCCACCCCGTCGAACACGCCGGCCTCGACCTGGACGACCTTGCCGCCACCGCCCTCCTCGGCGGGCGTGCCCACGGCCAGCACCGTGCCGGGCAGCTCGCCCAGCACCGGCCGCACGGCCAGCGCCGCGCCCAGGCCCGCGGCGGCGATCAGGTTGTGCCCGCAGGCGTGACCCAGGCCGGGCAGCGCGTCGTACTCCAGCAGCAGCGCCACGCGCGGCCCGCCGTCACCCGCCCGGCCGACGAACGCGGTGCCCAGCCCGGCGACCCCGCGCTCCACCGCGAACCCGCCCGCGGCCAGCTCCGCGCACAGCCGGTCGGCCGCCCGGTGCTCGGCGAAGGCCGGTTCGGGGTCACCGTGCAGCGCCGAGGCCACCTCCCGCAACCGGTCGCCCAGCACCGCCAGCTCCGCGTCCACCGCCGCGTGACACCGCTCCACGTCCACGACCCGGTGGTACCCGGGGCGGCGACCGCCAAGCGTTTCGGCGGCCGCTGCCCGGGAACTCGGCGACCACACGCCCGCTTTCGAGGAGGACGCATGAGCACGGTCGCCGACGCCCTGGTCCAGCGCCTGCGGACGTGGGACGTGCAGCGGGTCTTCGGTTACGCGGGCGACGGCATCGACCCGATCCTCGCCGCCCTGAACCGGGCCGGCGGCGACCCCGAGTTCGTGCCGGTGCGGCACGAGGAGATGGCCGCGTTCATGGCCACCGGCCACGCCAAGTACACCGGCGGGGTCGGGGTGTGCCTGGCCACCCAGGGACCCGGCGCGATCCACCTGCTCAACGGCCTGTACGACGCCAAGCTGGACCGCCGCCCGGTGGTCGCGATCGTCGGCCAGGTCGTGTCCACCGCGCTGGGCACCGGCTACCTCCAGGAGGTGGACCTGCACGCGCTGTTCAAGGACGTCTGCGGCCGGTACCTCCAGACCGTGTCCGCGCCCGAGCAGCTGCCCGTGCTGCTGGACAACGCGATGCGCACCGCCATCTCCGAGCGCGTGCCGACCTGCCTGATCGTGCCGCACGACGTGCAGCGCGCCGACGCGGTGGACGACCTGCCGCACACCCACGGCGTGGTGCCCTCCTCGGCGGTCGTCGCCCGGCCCCGCGTGCTGCCGCGCGAGGACGACCTGCGCCGGGCCGCCGAGGTGCTCAACGCCGGTCGGAAGGTCGCGCTGCTGATCGGTCGCGGCGCGACCGGCGCCGGACCCGAGATCGCGAAGGTCGTCGACCTGCTGGGCGCGGGCGCGACCGCGTCCCTGGTCGGCAAGACCGTGATGACCGAGGACGCGCCCTGGCACACCGGCGTCATGGGCCACCTGGGCACGACCGCGAGCGCCGAGCTGCTGGCGGGCTGCGACACGCTGCTGATCGTCGGCAGCAACGACCCGTGGACCGAGTTCTACCCCGAGCCCGGTCAGGCGCGGGCCGTGCAGATCGACATCGAGGCCCGCGTGGTCGGCGGCAAGTACCCGGTCGAGGTACCTCTCGTGGGTGACTCGACGGAGACGTTGCGGGCGCTGCTGCCGCTGCTGACGCCCAACCCCGACCGCTCGTGGGAGCAGGAGGTGTTCGAGAGCGTCGCCCGGTGGCGTGAGCTGGCGGGCCTGCGCACCCGGCTGCCCGCCGACCCGCTCAACCCGGAACTCGTGGTGCACGAGCTGTCCGCCGCGCTGCCGACGGACGTCCAGGTCGCCGTGGACGTCGGCTCGGCCTGCTACTGGTACGCCCGCCACCTCGCGCTGCCGGTCGGCGCGCCCGCGCACACCTCCAGCTACCTGGCGTCGATGGGCTGCGCCCTGCCCTACGGCCTGGCCGCGAAGCTGCACGCGCCCGACCGGCCGGTGGTGGCGCTGGTCGGCGACGGCGCGATGCAGATGAACGGCCTGCTGGAGCTGATCACGGTCGCCGACCGGTGGCGCACCTGGGCCGACCCGAGGTTCGTGGTGCTGGTGCTGCACAACCGCGACCTGAGCGAGGTCAGCTGGGAGCAGCGCGAGATGGAGGGCGACCCGCGCTTCGAGACCTCGCAGCGCGTGCCGGACTTCCCCTACGCCGCCTACGCCGAGCTGCTGGGCCTGCGCGGCATCCGGGTCGACGCGCCGGACCAGGTGGGACGGGCCTGGCAGGACGCCTTCCACGCCGACCGGCCGGTGGTGGTGGAGGCCGTGGTGGACCCGGACGTGCCGCTGCTCGCGCCGCACCTGCCGGAGGAGAAGGCGGACACCATGCGGCGGGCGCTGGAGCAGGAGTCGAACGAGGCGGCGCTGGAGCAGTTGCGGCGCCAGCGCGCCGACGAGCGGCGGTAGTGCCGGCGGGCGGCGTTAGCGCCGGTGGGCTGCGGTGGCCGGTAGGCGGCGTTAGCGCTGGTGGCCGGCGGCGTCGAGCGGCGTCAGCGCTGGTGGCCGGCGACGTCGGGCGTGACCTGCCGGTAGCCGCTCTGCCCGCCCGCCGCTACCCGCCGCCCGCCGTTACCCCCGGCCGGCAGGTTGCCGGTGGTGGCCAGCTCCTCGGCCAGGTCGCGCAGCTTCCGGTTGCTCTGCTGGCTCACCCGCACCAGCACCGAGAACGCCTGGTCCGCGTTGATCTTGTACCGCTCCATCAGGATGCCCTTGGCCTGCCCGATCAGGTCCCGGGTGTGGGCCGCCTGGACCAGCCGGTCCCGCTGCTGCGCCTCGGCCAGGGCGACCGCCGCGTGGCTCGCGAACAGCAGCCCCACGTGCAGGGACTCCTCGTCGAACGAGTGCGGCTCGGGGGCGTACAGGTTGAGCGCCCCGAGGTCGTCACCCTCCACGAACAGCTGGAACGACAGCATGCTCCCCACGTCCAGCGACCGGGCCCGCGCGGTGAACCGGGGCCACCGGGTGTCCGCGGCCAGGTCGGGCACGCTGACCGTCCGGTCCTGGTAGAGCGCGGTCAGGCACGGCCCCTGACCGGTCTCGAACTGGACCTGGTCCACCTTGTGGGGCAGGTCGTCGGTCGCGGAGATGGTGTCGACCTCCCGCTTGCCGACGACGGACATCACCCCCGCGTGCCGCGCGCCGGGGATGGTCCGCACCGCCGCGTGCACGATCCCGTCCAGCGTCTCCTGCGCGGTGCCGCGCCGCTGGAGGGCGCGGGCGACCTCGCTCAACCGGACCGCCAGGTCGTTGTCGCTCATGGGCACCTCTCGTCCGCGTCCGTGTGATCCCCCCGTTGGACCATCCTGCTCCAGCGCCGTGACGGCCGCGCGACAGCACCGGGACGGGTGGGTTGGACCTGCCGCCACCGGGGTAGGCCGGGACCACGACCCGCCGCAGGCGAGAGAGGTGGAACGCCGATGTCCGCACCCACCGTACGGGAACACGTCGAGCACGCCCTGGAGGAGGTGGCGTTCCCGGCGACCAAGGACGACCTGCTCGACGCGGCCATCCGCAAGGGCGAGGCGACCGCGATCCAGGCGCTGCGGGAGCTGCCCGAGAGCGACTACGCCGACCGGCACGAGGTGCTGAAAGCGGTCGGGGACCGCTGAGCCGCGGTGTGCCCGCCCCGACCGTCCGGGGCGTCGGGATTGGGCCGTTCGGCGGAACCGGATCCGGCTGTTCGGCTCAGGCTCCGCCGGTCAGGACCGCCCACACGGTCTTGTGCGAGGCGCGGTGCGCCACGCCCCAGTCCTTGCACAGGTTCTCCACCATGAGCAGGCCGTGCCCGCGGTAGCGCCCGGCGGAGGAGCGGCCCAGCACCGGCACGTGCGGCGACTCGTCGTCCACCTCGACGCGGATCAGCTGCCTGGTGGCGCCCACGCGCAGCTCCAGCGGGTTTTCGCCGTGGTCGTAGGCGTTGCTGACCAGCTCGGTGACGACCAGCAGCACGTCGTCCACCTTGTCGTCGGGCAGCGCGGGCAGGTGCGCGACGGTGCGCCGCCGCACGTCCGCCAGCGCGGGCGGGTGCGGCCCCGTCAAGTCGACGACCAACGGCACGGGTGGTGCGTGATCACCCTCATCGGCCATGGCGAACCCGTCCTGTCTGCTCAAGACGCCTGTGCTGCGAATCCCCGAAATGTGACTGCTGCGCAGAAGCTACCCTGTCCGGCGGTCCCCGTGTCGCCCCCGACGTGCGGTGCGTCGTTCATTCCACCCCGCCCGGCCCGAGGGCTTGTCCTCTGTGGACAAGCACCTGCCGGCGCGCCCCGGCCGGCGCGCTACTGTCACCGGTATGTACGTGAAGCTGTGCGGCCTGCGCACCGAGGCCGACGTGGCGGTGGCGGTCGAGGCCGGCGCGGACGCGGTGGGTTTCGTGTTCACCGAGAGCGCGCGGCGAGTGGACCTCGACACGGCCCGGCGGCTGGTGCGCGAGGTGCCGCCGCACGTGCTCGCGGTCGGCGTGTTCCGCGGCGTCGGTGCGGACGAGGTGCGCCGCCTGGCCGAGGCGTCCGGCATCGGGGCGGCCCAGCTGCACGGCGACTACCCGAGGGAGGCGTTCGACGAGGTCGCGGCCTCGGGCGTGCGCCTGGTGCGGGCGGTCGCGCTCAAGCCGGGCACGGACGTGCGCGTGGGCGCCTGCGGCGAGGACCTGCTGCTGCTCGACTCGCCCGTGGCGGGCTCGGGGGAGCGCTGGGACCTGTCCGCCCTGGAGCGGGCGCGCCCCGAGGGGCGGTGGCTGCTGGCGGGCGGGCTGGGCGTGGACAACGTGGCCGAGGCCGTCGCCCTGGCCCGGCCGTGGGGCGTCGACGTGTCCAGCGGCATCGAGTCGGGCCGCGGGGTGAAGGACCACGGGCTGATGCGCGAGTTCGTCGCCGCCGCCAGGTCGGCGGGGGACTGACCCGGACCGGTCGTGCGGCCACCCGGCACGCGAGGGAGCAGCGGTGGAACGAGGCGGTCGCCCCGAGGTCTCCAACCACGTCGACGGCGGTGTCCTGGGCCACAGCGTCCAGGCCGGTCTCATCCAGGGCGGCGTGCACTTCCACGCCACCCCCGCGCCCGCCGCGGCGGCGGACCCGGCGACCGTGGGCCCTTGGGACGCGCCACATCAGCCGGAGGTCCGGGCGGTGGTGCGGGGCCCG
>NZ_JBHWIE010000023.1:0-58124 GCF_042732085.1 Actinosynnema sp. NPDC059797 | reverse complement strand
GCGCTAGGTCCGCCGCACGATGACGCGCTGCAGGGCGATGAACGCCAGCAGCAGGGCGCCGATCACGATCTTGGTCCACCAGGAGGACAGCGTGCCCTCGAACGAGATCAGCGTCTGGATCGTGCCCAGCACCAGCACGCCGACCACCGAGCCGATGACGAACCCGACACCGCCCGACAGCAGGCTGCCGCCGACCACCACGGCGGCGATGGCGTCCAGCTCCATGCCGACGGCGTGCAGGCTGTAGCCGGAGAGCATGTAGAGGCTGAACAGCAGGCCGGCCAGGGCCGAGCAGAAACCGCTGATCACGTACACGCCGATCTTGACCCGGGTGGTGGCCAGGCCCATCAGCCGCGCGGACGACTCGCTGCCGCCCACCGCGTACACCGTGCGCCCGAACCGGGTCAGGTGCAGCACGTACACCGCGGCCAGCACCGTCACCAGCGCGATCACCACGCCATAGGTGATGTTCACGCCGCCGGGCAGCTCGATCGTGCCGGTGGCCAGCGAGCGGAACGTCTTGTCCTTGATCGAGACGGACTCGACGCTGATCACGAAGCACAGGCCGCGGGCCAGGAACATGCCCGCCAGGGTCACGATGAACGGCTGCACGCCGAACCGGTGGATCACCCAGCCCATCGCCAGCCCGAGGCCGGAGCCGACCGCCAGCACCGCGACCACCACCAGCAGCGGCGGCCACCCGGCGCGCAGGCCCGCCGCCGCGACCATCGTCGACAGCGCCACCACCGAGCCGACCGACAGGTCGATGCCGCCGGTCAGGATCACGAACGTCATGCCGACCGCGAGCACGATCAGGAACGCGTTGTCGATGAACAGGTTCGCCACCACCTGACCGGACGCGAACCCCTCGTACCGCACCGAGCCGACGCCGAACGTCGCCACGAACACCACGAACGTCGCGATCACCGGCAGGAACCGCGACGGCACCCGCCGCAGGCCGCCGGCCGGGGCCGCCTTCGGGGTCGACTTCTCCCCGGCCGTCGTCGTCGCCGTCATCGCAGAGCCACCCCTTGCCTCACCCGGATCCTGATCGGCGCCTGCACCAGGCACACCGCGATCACCACGACCGCCTTGAACACCAGCGTGATCTCCGGCGCGATGCCCGCGGTGTAGACCGTCGTGGTCAGCGTCTGGATGATCAGCGCGCCCAGCAGGGTGCCGGTCAGCGAGTACCGGCCGCCCGCTAGCGACGTGCCGCCGATGACCACCGCCAGGATCGCGTCCATCTCGATCCACAGGCCGGCGTTGTTGGCGTCCGCCGCGCTCACGTTCGAGCTGATCATCAACCCGGCGATGCCCGCGCACAGCGCCGCGAACACGTACACGGTCCAGATGATCGTGCGCGACCGCACGCCCGCGAGCCTGCTGGCCTCCGGGTTCACGCCGACCGACTCGATCAGCATCCCCAGCGCCGTCTTCCGGGTCGCCAGCGCGACCAGGCCCAGCACCGCGAGGCTGATCAGGATCGCGATCGGCAGCACCAGGAAGCCCGCGCCCACCTGCCGGTAGGTGGGGGAGTCCACGGTGATGATCTGGCCCTCGGTGATCAGCATCGCCACGCCGCGCCCGGCCGTCATCAGCACCAGGGTGGCGATGATCGGCTGGATGCCCAGCACCGAGACCAGGAACCCGTTCCACAGCCCCAGCACCGCGCACAGCGCCAGCGCCAGGCCCATGCCGACCCACGCGTTGCCGCCGGAGGCGATGTGCGTGCACGTCACCGCGCCCGCGATCGCCGCCACCGCGCCCACCGACAGGTCGATGCCCCGGGTGGCGATCACCAGCGTCATGCCCAGCGCGATCAGCAGCGTCGGCGCGCCGTTGCGCAGGATGTCCACCAGGCTGCCGAACAGCGCGCCGTCCTGGATCCGCAGCGAGAAGAACGAGGGCGTGACCACCACGTTCAGCAGCAGCAGGGCGACCAGGGCCAGGATCGGCCACAGCAGTCGGTTCTTCACGAGGCCACCGCCTTGTCGATCGGCGTCGCGAGGACCTCGGACCCGGCGGGCTCGTCGACGTGACCGGCGATCAGCCCCATCACGTCGTCCACGCCGGCGTCGCCGCCCAGCTCGGCCACCATCTTCCGGTCGCGCATCACCACCACCCGGTCGGAGATGCGGACCACCTCCTCCAACTCCGCGGAGATGAACAGCACCGCCATCCCCTCGGCGGCCAGCTCGGCCACCAGCTTCTGGATCTGCGCCTTCGCGCCCACGTCGATGCCGCGCGTGGGCTCGTCCAGGATCAGCAGCCGGGGCTTGGTCACCAGCCACCGCGCCAGCAGCACCTTCTGCTGGTTGCCGCCCGACAGGTTGCCGACCAGCTTCTCCGGGTCCGCCGGACGGATGTCCAGCACCTCGATGTACTTGGCCACCAGCTCGTCGGCCAGCTTGCGCGGCACGGGCCGGGCCCAGCCGCGGGCCGCCTGCATCGCCAGGATCAGGTTGTCGCGCACGCTCAGCTCGGCCACGATGCCCTCGGCCTTGCGGTCCTCCGAGGAGAACGCGATGCCCGCCGCGATCGCCGCCCGCGGCCCGGTCAGCCGCAGCGGCTCGCCGTCCACCAGCACGCGGCCCGAGTCGGCCTTGTCCGCGCCGTAGAGCAGCCGCGCCACCTCGGTGCGGCCCGAGCCCAGCAGCCCGGCCAGGCCCACGACCTCGCCCGCGCGGATGGTCAGGTCGAACGGCTCGACGCTGCCCTTGCGCCCCAGCCCCTCGGCCACCAGCAGCGGCTCGCCGGGGGTGCCCGAGCGGTGCTCGATCTCCTCCAGCAGGCCGACCTCGCGGCCCAGCATCGCCGAGACCAGGTCGAGCCTGCTCAGGGAGGCGGTCAGGTGCTCGCCGACCAGGCGGCCGTTGCGCAGCACGGTCATCCGGTCGGAGATCTCGTAGACCTGCTCCAGGAAGTGCGTCACGAACAGCACCGCGACGCCCTCGTCGCGCAGCACCCGGATGATCCGGAACAGCTCCGCGACCTCGTCGGCGTCCAGGCTGGAGGTCGGCTCGTCCAGCACCAGCACCCGCGCGTCGACGGCCACCGCCCGCGCGATGGCCACCAGCTGCTGCACCGCGATCGGGTGACTCTCCAGCACCGACCCCGGGTCGATGTCCAACCCGATGCGCGCCAGCAGCTCCGCCGAGCGCTTGCGCATGGCCTTGCCGTCGATGCGCCCGAACTTGCGCGGCTCACGGCCGAGCAGGATGTTCTCCGCCACGGTCAGGTTCGCGCACAGGTTGACCTCCTGGTACACCGTGCTGATCCCCGCCGCCTGCGCCTGCGCGGGCCCGCCGAACGACACCGCCTCGCCCGCGTACCGGACCTCGCCGGCCGCCAGGCGGTGCACGCCGGTCAGGGCCTTGATGAGCGTGGACTTGCCCGCTCCGTTCTCGCCCATGAGAGCGTGGACCTCACCGGGGAACAGCCGGAAATCCACCTCCTGGAGGGCCTTCACACCGGGGAACTCCACCGAGATGCCCCGCATGTCCACGACCGGCTCGGTCACCGGACAACTCCCCTCACAAAGCTGGCTGTCGCCTCCGCGCCACGCTCCGGGACGGCGGGAGGCCGGCCGCCCCGTCCGGGTGATCCGGGAGCGCGGCCGGGTGCGGCCCCCGCCACCACACCCGGAGGGTGGCGGGGACCGCGGTCTGGGATCGGTACCTGCGGATGGCTGCCCGCGGGTGTGCGCCCGCGGATCGCCACCGCGGACCAGTATCCGCGGGATCGCCGCCACGGATCAGTATCCGCGGACGACGGGCGCGGACGCTCGCCCGAAGGTCGCCACCCGCGTGCGGTTCTCCGCAGCACCTGCGGGCAGGTCTCCGCCGATCGCTCTCCACGGCTCGCTTTCCGCGGCTCGCGGCCTTCGGGTTGTCGCCCGTGGATCGCCGGCCGTGGATCGCCGGCCGTGGTCGCGTCCCGCGGGTTGCCGCCTGCGGTTCGCGACCTGCGGATCACTGCCCGCCGGTGGCGACCTGCGGATCGCTACCCGCCGATGGCGACCTGCGGGTTGCCGCCCGCAGATCGCCATCCGCGAATCGCCGCCCGCGGAAGCCGTCCGCGGATCAGTACTTGCGCTCGGGGAGCGCGGCCTTGGCCTGCTCGGGCGTGAACGTGGTCTCCTCGGTCACGACCCGCGGCGGCACCTCTTCGCCGGCCACGACCTTCTTGGCCAGGTCCATCAGCTGCTTGCCCAGCAGCGGGTTGCACTCGACGATGAAGTTGATCTCGCCGGCGGCCAGCGCGGTCATGCCGTCCTTCACCGCGTCCACGGTGATGATCTTGATGTCCTTGCCCGGCACCTTGCCCGCGGCCTTGATCGCCTCGATCGCGCCCAGGCCCATGTCGTCGTTGTGCGCGTACACCACGTCGATGTCCGGCACCGACTTCAGGAAGGCCTCCATGACCTGCTTGCCACCCGAGCGGGTGAAGTCACCGGTCTGCGAGGCCACGACCTTCAGGTTCGTGCCCGCGATGGCCTTCTCGAAGCCCTCCTTGCGGTCGATCGCCGGCGCGGCGCCCGTGGTGCCCTGCAGCTCCACGACGTTGGTCGCGTCCCCGGCGTTCTCCTTCAGCCACTCGCCGGCCTTCTTGCCCTCCTCCACGAAGTCGGAGCCCAGGAAGGTCTTGTAGAGCGAGGTGTCCTCTGAATCGATCGCGCGGTCGGTCAGGATCACCGGGATGTTGGCCCGCTGGGCCTCCAGCAGCACCGTGTCCCAGCCGGTCTCCACCACCGGGCTGAACGCGATCACGTCCACCTTCTGCTGGATGAACGACCGGATCGCCTTGATCTGGTTCTCCTGCTTCTGCTGCGCGTCGGAGAACTTCAGGTCGATGCCCGCCGCGGCGGCCTCGTCCTGGACCGACTTGGTGTTGGCGGTGCGCCACCCGCTCTCCGCGCCCACCTGGGCGAAACCCATGGTGATCTTCCCGTCGTCGGCGCCCGACGACCCCGCGTTCCCGGAATCTCCGGAGCCGCACGCGGTCAGCGCGGCCAACAGGACCGCGCTGGCGGCGGTCGCGATCTTCTTGAGCACTGGTCTTCCTCCGTGTGAACCCGGGACACTTGCGGGGACGGCGAACCGCGTGACGGTGGTCACCTGGGCCACAAGAGTGAACGTTCACAATCGCCACGTCAACCCCCTCGAAACGTCAACTTTGCACGCTTGACATGTTTGGAGAGGCGGACATATGTTAGCGCTCACTTTTGTGACTCAGCGCACGTCAACACCCGGACGTCCTGTTCACGCCGCGCGGTGAACGCCGCGCTCGACGACGAGAGCGACGCCCCATGTTCTCCCTTCGCCACCGTCCACGCACCACCGCGACGGTCGTCATCGCGGCCCTGGTCGCCGCGATGACGGGCGGCACCACCGCCACCGCCGCCGACGACGGCCCGACCGACGGGCTGGTCGCGCACTACCCGCTCACCGAGACCGCGGGCGCCGTCGCCCAGGACACCTCGGGCCACGACCGCGACGCCACCGTCCTCGGCGACGCCACCCCGGCCGGCGCGGACGGCCTCCAGCTCGGCGGCACCAACGGTCACGTGAAGCTGCCCGACCACCTCCTGCGCGACCTGACCGAGGTCAGCGTCTCGCTGGAGGTCCGCATCGCACCGGACCAGGCCACGCCGTACTTCATCTGGGGCCTCGGCAACTCCTCGGGCAGCTCCGGCAACGGTTACCTGTTCACCACCGGCAACGCCTACCGCACCTCCATCGCCACCGGCAACTGGTCCACCGAGCAGACCGCGACCGCGGGCCGCGACCTCGCCCGCGGCGTGTGGAAGACGCTGACCTACACCCTCGCCGACGGCACCGCCGTGCTCTACGAGGACGGCGTGGAGGTCGCCCGCAAGACCGGCGTCACCACCACCCCGGCGATGATCGGCAACGGCAGCACCACGGCCAACTACATCGGCCGCTCCGTCTACAGCGGCGACCGGCACCTCAAGGGCGCGGTCAGGGACTTCCGCCTGTACGACCGGGGCCTCACCGCCGCCGAAGCCCACGACCTCGGCTTCGTCCCGGTCGAGGAGAAGGCCCGCCGCGACCTGGCCGCCCTCGACCTCGGCGACCTGTCCGCGGTCACCGCGAACCTCACCCTGCCCACCACCGGCCCGTACGGCTCGGTGATCACGTGGCGGTCGAGCGACCCGCGGCACGTGACCGATCAAGGCGTGGTCACCCGCCCCGCACCGGGCGCACGCCCGGCCGCGGTCACCCTCACCGCGAGCGCCGCCGACCAGACCCGCGCGTTCCAGGTCACCGTGCGCCCCGAGCTGACCGACCGCCAGAAGGTCGACGAGGCCGCCGCCGCCCTGACCGTGTGGAACCCCCGGGACATCCGCGGCAACATCACCCTGCCCACCACCGGCCTCCACGGCACCCGGGTGACGTGGAAGACGACGAAGCAGCGGGTGATCACCGAGACCGGCGAGGTCACCCGCCCCGCCCACGGCGAGCGCCCGGAGCACGTGACCCTCCTGGCGGTGGTCCAGAGCGGCAAGCGGAAGGCCGTCCGCGCCTTCCCCGTCACCGTCACGCCGCTGCCGCAGGAGCAGCCGTACGAGGGCTACCTGTTCGGCTACTTCACCGGCGAGGGCACCGCCACCGGCGAGCAGGTGTACTTCGCCGCCAGCCGCGGCAACGACGCGCTCAAGTGGGACGAGCTCAACAACGGCAAGCCGGTGCTCACCTCCTCCCTCGGGGACAAGGGCGTGCGCGACCCGTTCATCATCAGGTCGCCGGAGGGCGACAAGTTCTACCTCATCGCCACCGACCTGAAGATCCACGGCAACGGCAACTGGGACTTGGTGCAGCGCAAGGGAAGCCGCTACATCGAGGTGTGGGAGTCCACGGACCTGGTCACCTGGTCGCAGCAGCGCCACGTGCTGGTGTCACCGGAGACGGCGGGCAACACCTGGGCGCCCGAGGCGTACTACGACGAGTCCATCGGTGCGTACGTCGTCTTCTGGGCCTCCAAGCTCTACGCCGCGGACGACCCCCAGCACACCGGCAACACCTACAACAAGATGCTCTACGCGACCACCCGCGACTTCCGCACCTTCTCCGAGCCGAAGGTCTGGGTGGACCCGGGCTACTCGGTCATCGACTCGACCGTGATCAAGCACGGCGCGGAGTACTACCGCTTCACCAAGGACGAGCGGAACAACACCTCCAGCACCCCGTGCAGCAAGTTCGTCCTGGCCGAGAAGTCCACGCAGCTGCGCGACACCTCCTACGACTTCGTCGCCGACTGCATCGGCAAGGGCTCGATCAACCAGGGCGAGGGCCCGACGGTGTTCAAGTCCAACACCGAGGACAAGTGGTACCTGTTCATCGACGAGTTCGGCGGTCGCGGCTACGTCCCCTTCGAGACCACCGACCTCGCCTCCGGGAAGTGGCAGCTCGCCACCGGTTACGAGCTGCCCAGCCGCCCGCGCCACGGCACCGTCCTGCCGGTGACCAAGGCCGAACTGGACCGGGTCCGCGCCGCCTACCCCTGACATCCCTCTGGCACCACCTCCAGCCCCACCACCACTTCCACCTCCGAGACCAGCGGCCGGCCGCACCGACATCCACGACGCGGCCGGCCGCACCCCAACTCCGATCCACGTCCCGACCCAGGCCCCGACCCGGGCCCCGACCTGGATCCCCAGACCTGACACCGAGGCCCACCGCCGCACCAGACGCGGTCGGAGGGCCGGGCGACGTCCGCGAGGTGCCACCGGCGCCCCGCACGACACGACCGACGCCTCACGGGACGCGGTCAGCGAGCCACGGGGGTCGGATCACGTTCCGCAGAGGCCTGGCGGGGTCCTCACGCGGAACACGACCGAAGCCCCACAGCCGCTGACCACGCCACCGGGAGGCGTGGCCGGTACTCCGCGGGGTGCTGCCGCGCCCTGCGGAGTACGGCTCGACCGATCAACTGCTCGACTGACTGCCCGCTCGACTGACTGACCGACTGCCTGAACGACTGCCTGCCTGGCGGACCGACTGCCTGGCCGCCTGCTTGATCAACCAGCCGACCGACAACACCAACCGCACCAGGCCAGGCTGGTGGGACTGGTCGTTTGGCCTAGCTGGTTGGCCCGACTGGTTGGCCTAGCTGGGGGACCCGGCTGGTTGGGCTGACTGGTTGGCCTGGAGGTTTGACCCGGCTGGTTAGGCCGGCCGGCGCGGCTGGTGGTTTGGCCCGGATGGTCGGGCCGGATGGACCGGCTGGTCGGTAGGCCCGATCGGTAGGCATGGCCGGTCCGGTCGACCGGACCGGCCTGGCTGGTCATCCCGGCCGGTGGGCCCCGGTCATCGCGCCCCTGTCCGCCTCACGTTCCCGTTCGCCTCACGTCCCTGTCCCCGCACCTCCCTGCTCACGCCCGACCCGGTACGGCCTCACCTGGACCGTGATCGGGGGCGGGCCCGACCGAGTACGCGTTGCTTTTCCCTGATCTCACTGGAGCACGCATGTCCCGCGTAGTGATGGCCGCGGCGCTCGTCGCCGGGTTGCTCGTCGCCGTGCCCGCGTCCGGCGTGGCGGCCGACACCGACTACACCCTCACCATCGACCCGACCGGCAAGGGCGCCTCGATCGACGACACCATGTACGGCGTCTTCTTCGAGGACATCAACCGCGCCGCGGACGGCGGTCTGTACGCCGAGTTGGTGCAGAACCGGTCGTTCGAGTACAGCACCGCCGACAACACCGCCTACACCCCGTTCACCGGGTGGGCCCCGACCGGCGGCGCCCTCGACGTGGTCAACGACGACGGTCGCCTGAACGAGCGCAACCGCAACTACCTCCGGGTCGGGCTGCCCGCCGGGCTCATCAACGCCGGGTACAACTCCGGCATCAACGTGGAGAAGGGCAAGCGGTACAACTTCTCCGTCTGGGCCCGCACGGACCAGGCCGCCGGCACCCCGCTGGAGGTCGGCCTGACCGACCCGGCGGGCAAGGAACTCGCACCGAAGCTGAAGCTCCAGGTGCGCGGCGACGGCTGGACCAAGTACACCGGCGTCCTGACGGCCCGGGAGTCCTCCACCACCGGACGCCTGCTGGTGACCGGCGGGGGCACGGGCACGCTCCGGCTGGACGAGATCTCGCTCTTCCCGCAGGACACCTTCAAGGGCCGCCCGAACGGCCTGCGCAAGGACCTCGCCGAGAAGATCGCCGCCCTCGAACCCGGGTTCGTGCGCTTCCCCGGCGGCTGCCTGGTGAACACCGGCAGCCACTACGGCTACGACGCCTCCTCCAACTGGGAGCGCAAGCGCTCCTACCAGTGGAAGGACACCATCGGCCCGGTCGAGCAGCGCGCCACCAACGCGAACTTCTGGGGCTACAACCAGTCCTACGGGCTCGGCTACTACGAGTACTTCCAGTTCTCCGAGGACATCGGCGCGATGCCGCTGCCCGTGGTGCCCGCCCTGGTGACCGGCTGCGGCCAGAACCGCGCCACCAACGACCCGGCGCTGCTCCAGCGCCACATCCAGGACACGCTCGACCTGATCGAGTTCGCCAACGGCCCGGCCGACTCGACCTGGGGCCGCAAGCGCGCCGAGATGGGCCACCCGGAGCCCTTCAACCTGACCCACGTCGGGGTCGGCAACGAGGAGAACCTGCCCGACGCGTTCTTCGAGCGGTTCACGCAGTTCCGCGCCGCGATCGAGGCGAAGTACCCGGACATCACCGTCATCAGCAACTCCGGCCCCGACGACACCGGCGGCACCTTCGACCGGCTCTGGCAGCTCAACCGCGACGCCGGCGTCGAGATGGTCGACGAGCACTACTACAACAGCCCGAGCTGGTTCCTGGAGAACAACAACCGCTACGACGCCTACGACCGCAACGGCCCCAAGGTCTTCCTCGGCGAGTACGCCTCCCAGGACAACCGCTTCCACAACGCCCTGGCCGAGGCCGCCTTCATGACCGGCCTGGAGCGCAACGCCGACGTGGTCAAGCTCGCCTCCTACGCGCCGCTGCTGTCCAACGAGGACTACGTGCAGTGGCGGCCCGACATGATCTGGTTCAACAACCACGCCTCTTGGGGCTCGGCCTCCTACGAGGTGCAGAAGCTGTTCATGACCAACGTGGGCGACCACGTGGTGCCCAGCACGGCCTCCGGCACGCCCTCCACCCTCGAACCCATCACCGGCGCCATCGGCCTCTCGACCTGGGCCACCGCCGCTGCCTACGACGACGTGAAGGTGACCTCGGCGGCGGGTGAGGAGCTGTTCCGCGACGACTTCTCCGCCGGCGCGAACAGGTGGACCGGCACCGGCAGCGGCAACTGGAGCGTGGTGAACGGCGCGTACGTGCAGTCCGACGCCGCCGCCGAGAACACCCTCGTGACCGCCGGCGACCACGGCTGGCGCGACTACACGCTCAACGTCAAGGCCACCAAGCAGTCCGGCCGCGAGGGCTTCCTGGTCGCCTTCGGCGTCCGGGACACCGGCAACTACTACTGGTGGAACCTCGGCGGCTGGAACAACACCCAGTCCGCGGTGGAGAAGGCCGAGGGCGGGGCGAAGAGCACCGTCCTCACCAACGGCACCACCATCGAGACCGGTCGCGCCTACGACCTCCGGATCGAGGTGCGCGGCCGCAACGTGAAGCTCTTCCTGGACGGGCAGAAGTGGGGCGAGTTCACCGACGATAAGCGCGCCGAGCCCTTCCGCCAGGTGGTCACCCGCGACCAGAAGACCGGCGACCTCATCGTCAAGGTGGTCAACGCCCAGGCGAACGCCGCCAAGACCAAGATCGACCTCGGCAGGGGCTCCTGGGTCCTGCCCACTGCCCAGGCCACCGTGCTGGAGGGCCTGCCGGACGACGTGAACACCGAGCACACGCAGCCGATCAAGGCGCGCAAGGCGCAGGTGCGGGTGTCCGGCTCGTTCACGCACACCTTCCCCCCGCACTCCGTGACCTTCCTGCGCCTCAAGGACAAGCGGCGATGACGACCGATGGGCGAACGTCGAATTCCTCATGCCGCAACGGTATCGAACACCTGTTCGAAAAGGGTGCGAAGGCACCGATGATCACCCGATCCGGCGACCTGCCGAGCCGTCCCCGATTGGAGCTCCCGTGACCCTCGACCGCAGATCCCTCTTCCGCGCCGGCGGCGCGCTGGCCGTGGTGGGCGGCCTGCCCGCCTCCGCGGCGCTCGCCTCGGCCGAACCGGGCGCGGAGCCCCGCGGCCAGGTCCGGGAGGAAGCCGGGCTGCCCACCCGCAACCCGCTGGTCGAACAGCGCGCCGACCCGTTCATCACCCACCCCGTGGACGGCATGTACTACCTCACCGGCTCCGTGCCGGAGTACGACCGCATCGTGGTGCGCGGCGCGTCCACCCTGGACGGCCTGGCCACGGCCCGGGAGCGCACCGTCTGGCGGCGGCCCGCGTCCGGGCCGATGGGCGGCTACATCTGGGCACCGGAGCTGCACCGCATCGGCGACAAGTGGTACATCTACTTCGCCGCCGGCGACTCCGACCAGCCGTTCCGCATCCGCACCTACGTGCTGGAGTCGGCCAACGCCGACCCGCGCGAGAGCGGCTGGGTGCTGCGCGGGCAGATGGTCACCGCCTGGGACACCTTCACCCTCGACGCCACCACCTTCGAGCACCGCGGCAAGCGGTACTTCCTGTGGGCGCAGAGCGAACCGGGCATCAACACCAACAGCAACCTCTACATCGCGGAGATGGCCTCGCCGCTGGCGCTCAAGACCGCGCCGGTGCGCATCGCCACGCCGACCCTGAGCTGGGAGGTCCAGGGCTTCCGGGTCAACGAGGGCCCGGCGGTGCTCGTCCGCAACGGCCGGGTGTTCGTCACCTTCTCGGCCAGCGCCACGGACGCCCGCTACTGCATGGGCCTGCTCACCGCCGACGAGAACGCCGACCTGCTCGACGCGCGGTCGTGGACCAAGACGCCCACGCCGGTCTTCACCACGAACGACGCCACCCGCCAGTACGGCCCGGGGCACAACTCGTTCACCACGGTCGGCGACCAGGACGTGCTGGTCTACCACGCCCGCGACTACCGGGACATCACCGGCGACCCGCTGTTCGACCCCAACCGGCACACCCGCGTGCAGCGGCTGTACTGGAACGACGACGGCACGCCCGGCTTCGGCGTGCCCGTGGGCGAGGGCGGCCCGGCGGTGCGCCTCGCGCCGGTGGACTCGCCGCACCTGCGCGTCCGGCACTACGACTACCGCCTGCGGGTCGACGGCAACGTGCGCGAGCTGGGCGACTCGCAGTTCCGGTTCGTGCCCGGCTTCCTGGGCGCGGGCACGACCGCGGTGCAGTCGGTCAACTTCCCCGACCGCTACGTCCGGGTCGACGGTGCCTCGCTGCGGGTGGACCCGTACGAGGACGCCGACGCCTACGGGCGGCTCGCCTCGTTCGAGCGGGTGGAGGGGCTGGCCGACCGCGGCGGCGTGTCGCTGAGGTTGGCCGGCGACCGGTCGGCCTACCTGGCGCACGACGGCTCCGGGCGGCTGGTGGTGGCCAAGCCGGGCGGCGACCGGCGGGCGCGGGAACGGGCGACTTTCCGGCTCGACTGATCAAACCCGCCGGTAGCGACGGTCCCTGGTGGACAATGGGCAGGAAGCACCTTCACGGCGAAGAACACGTGTTATCGCTAACATCGAGGGTGCACGGCAATGAGCAGAGATGGGGCGGTAGTGGAGCAGAAGACCTCGCGCGATCCCGCGATGACGGATGTCGCCCGGCTCGCCGGGGTCTCGCACCAAACGGTGTCGAGGGTGCTCAACGGGCATCCCAACGTGCGGGAGCAGACCCGGCTGCGGGTGCGCGCGGCCATCGCCGAGCTGGGCTACCGGCCCAACAAGGCGGCCCGCGCGCTGGTCACCGGCCGTTCGCAGCTCATCGGGGTGGTGGCGCAGAACTCGACCCTGTACGGGCCCGCGTCGCTGCTCGCGGCGTTCGAGCAGGCGGCGGCGGAGGCCGGGTTCGCGGTCAGCGTGGGCCGGGTCAACGTGCTGGACCGCGCGTCGATCTCCGCGGCCGTGGAGCGGCACCGGGACCAGCGGGTGGCGGGCATCGTGGTGATCGCGCCGACCGCGTCGGCCAACGACGCGGTCGGCGACGTCTCCGCCGGCATCCCGCTGGTCACCGTGGACGGCGACCCGGAGCGGTCGACGCCGCTGGTGACGGTGGACCAGGCGGCGGGCGCGTTCGAGGCGACCCGGCACCTGCTGGAGGCCGGACACCGCACGGTGTGGCACGTCTCGGGCCCGCCGGACTGGTTCGACAGCGCGGGCCGCGTGCGCGGCTGGCGGTCGGCGCTGGAGGGCGCGGGCGCGGAGGTGCCGCCGCTGGTGCCCGCGGACTGGAGCGCGGCCTCCGGCTACCGGGCGGGGCAGATGCTGGCGCGGATGCCCGAGGTGACCGCGATCTTCGCGGCCAACGACCACCTGGCGCTGGGCATCCTGCGGGCGATGAGCGAGCGCGGTCGCAACGTGCCGCGCGACGTGAGCGTGGTCGGCTTCGACGACGTGCCCGAGGCCGCCTACTTCATCCCGCCGCTGACCACCGTCCGGCCCGACTTCGACGCGGTCGCCCGCGAGACCCTGGGCCTGCTGCTGGCGCAGGTCGGCGACGGCGAGGTGGGCGCCTCGCAGCGCACCATCGCACCGACCCTGGTGAAGCGGGACAGCGTCGCGCCACCCGCCTGACCCACCGCACGCGGGGTTGCGCGCCCGGCACTCGCCGGGCGCGTAATTCTTTCGTGCTCCGCGAACGGTGCCCGGCACCCTAGGCTGGACCGTGACCGCGTATCCGGCCCGGCCTCGTTGTGCACGTTCACCAGGCTGTTAAGAGCACGTTGCGGGCGGGTCTTGACGTGATGAATGTTAGCGATAACACTGCCCTCCATGGCGAGTGAACCGTTGGTGGTGGGTGTCGACTTCGGCACGTTGTCCGGCCGCGCGGTCGTGGTGCGGGTGCGGGACGGCGCGGAGCTGGGCACAGCGGTGCACGAATACCGGCACGGGGTGCTGGACCGGGCGTTGCCCGACGGCCGCCCGCTGCCGCCCGACTGGGCGCTCCAGGTGCCCCAGGACTACGTGGACGTGCTCAAGAACGCGGTCCCGGCGGCTATCGCGGACGCGGGCGTCGACCCGGCCGACGTGGTCGGCATCGGCACGGACTTCACCGCGTGCACCATGGTCCCCACGACGGGTGACGGCACGCCGCTCAACGAGCTGCCCGAGTTCGCGGGCAACCCGCACGCCTACGTCAAGCTGTGGAAGCACCACGCCGCGCAGGGCCAGGCCGACCGGATCAACGCCCTGGCCGAGCGGCGCAAGGAGGCCTGGCTGCCCCGCTACGGCGGCCTGATCTCCTCGGAGTGGGAGTTCGCCAAGGGCCTCCAGCTGCTGGAAGAGGCGCCCGAGGTCTACGCGGCCATGGACCACTGGGTCGAGGCCGCCGACTGGATCGTGTGGCAGCTGTGCGGCACTTACGTCCGCAACGCCTGCACGGCCGGCTACAAGGGCATCTACCAGGACGGCTACCCCTCGACGGAGTTCCTCGAGGCGCTCAACCCCGATTTCGGCGGCTTCGTCGCCGACAAGCTCGACCACCCGCTGGGCCAGCTCGGTGACAAGGCGGGCGCGCTCACCGCCGAGGCCGCCGCGTGGACGGGCCTGCGCGAGGGCATCGCGGTCGCCGTGGGCAACGTCGACGCGCACGTCACCGCCCCCGCCGCGCGGGCCGTGGAGCCCGGCCAGATGGTCGCGATCATGGGCACGTCCACGTGCCACGTGATGAACGGCGACGTGCTGCGCGAGGTGCCCGGCATGTGCGGCGTGGTCGAGGGCGGCATCGTCCCCGGCCTGTGGGGCTACGAGTCGGGCCAGAGCGGCGTCGGCGACATCTTCGCCTGGTTCGTCGAGCACAACGTGCCGGCGTCCTACCACGAGCGGGCGCGCGAGCGCGGGATCTCGGTCCACGACCTGCTCACCGAGCTGGCGGCGGAGCAGCGCATCGGCGAGCACGGCCTCATCGCGCTGGACTGGCACAGCGGCAACCGCTCGGTGCTGGTCGACCACGAGCTGTCCGGCCTGATCCTCGGCCAGACCCTGGCCACCCGCGCCGAGGACACCTACCGCGCCCTGCTGGAGGCCACCGCCTACGGCACGCGCGTGATCGTCGACTCCTACACCGACGCGGGCATCCCGGTGACCGAGCTGGTCATCGCGGGCGGCCTGGTCAAGAACCGCCTGCTGATGCAGATCTACGCCGACGTGACCAACCTGCCGCTGTCGGTGATCGGCTCCGAGCAGGGCCCGGCGCTCGGCTCGGCCATGCACGCCGCGGTCGCGGCGGGCGCCCACGCGGACATCCGGGCGGCGGCCGACGCCATGGGCTCGGTCCAGCGCGGCGTCTACCGGCCGATCCCGGAGAACGTCGAGGCCTACGAGCGGCTGTTCGTGGAGTACCAGGAGCTGCACGACCACTTCGGGCGCGGCGCCAACGAGGTCATGCACCGGCTCAAGGCCATGCGCCGCGCCGCGAAGGGTGAGAGCTGATGTCCGTCCTGGAGGACCTGCGTCGCACGGTCTCCGACCTGCACCGGGAGCTGACCCGCTACGAGCTGGTGATCTGGACGGCGGGCAACGTCTCGGCCCGCGTGCCCGAGCGGGACCTGATGGTGATCAAGCCGTCGGGGGTGTCCTACGACGACCTCGGCCCCGAGGCGATGGTCGTCACCGACCTGCACGGCAACCTCGTCGAGGGCGACCTGGCGCCGTCCTCGGACACCGCCGCGCACGCCTACGTGTACCGGCACATGCCCGAGGTGGGCGGCGTGGTGCACACCCACTCGCCTTACGCCACCGCGTGGGCGGCGAGGGGCGAGCCGATCCCGTGCGTGCTCACCATGATCGCCGACGAGTTCGGCGGCGACATCCCGGTGGGCCCGTTCGCCCTCATCGGCGACGACTCGATCGGTCGCGGCATCGTGGAGACGCTGCGCACGAGCCGCTCCAAGGCGGTGCTCATGCGCAACCACGGCCCGTTCACCGTCGGCAAGGACGCCCGCTCGGCCGTCAAGGCCGCGGTGATGCTGGAGGACGTGGCGCGCACCGTCCACTTCGCGCACCAGCTGGGCAAGCCCGAGCCGATCGAGCAGCACCACGTCGACAGCCTTTACGCGCGCTACCAGAACGTCTACGGGCAATGAGCCCACGAGGGGAGCTCCGCATGTCCTCTGCTGCTGCGAAGCCGCAGGTCTGGTTCCTGACCGGGAGCCAGCACCTCTACGGCCCGGACACGCTCGAACAGGTCGCCCAGCAGTCGCAGCAGATCCAGCGGATGCTCACGGGGTCGGGCCGGATCTCCGCCGAGATCGTGTGGCAGCCGGTGCTGACCGACACCGCCGCGATCCGCGACGTGATGCTGGCCGCCAACAGCGACCCCACGTGCATCGGCGTGATCGCCTGGATGCACACGTTCTCGCCCGCCAAGATGTGGATCACCGGGCTGGACGTGCTGCGCAAGCCGCTGCTGCACCTGCACACGCAGCTGAACGAGGCGCTGCCGTGGGCGACCATCGACATGGACTTCATGAACCTCAACCAGGCCGCCCACGGCGACCGGGAGTTCGGGTTCATCCAGACCAGGCTCGGCGTGGCGCGCAAGACCGTCGCCGGTCACGCGAGCGACCCGCGGCTGGCCGAGCGCATCGACGGCTGGGTCCGCGCGGCCACCGGTCACCACCACCTGAACGGGCTGAAGCTGGCCCGCTTCGGGGACAACATGCGGGGCGTGGCGGTCACCGAGGGTGACAAGGTGGAGGCCGAGCTGCGCTTCGGCGTCAGCGTCAACACCTACGGCGTCAACGACCTGGTCGAGGTCGTGGACGCGGTGCCCGACGACGAGGTGGACCTGCTGGTGGCCGCCTACGCGGACACCTACCGGCTCGCGCCCGCGCTGGCCAAGGGCGGGGACCGGCACGACTCCCTGCGCTACGCCGCCCGCATCGAGGCCGGCCTGCGCCGGTTCCTCACCGAGGGCGGCTTCGGCGCGTTCACCACGAACTTCGAGGACCTGGGCGGGCTGCGGCAGCTCCCGGGCCTGGCCGTGCAGCGGCTGATGGCCGACGGCTACGGCTTCGGCGGCGAGGGCGACTGGAAGACCTCGGCGCTGCTGGCCGCGGTCAAGGCGATGGGTGCGGGCACCGGCCGCGGCACCTCGTTCATGGAGGACTACACCTACCACTTCGGCCCCGGCGAGCCGAAGATCCTCGGCGCGCACATGCTGGAGGTCTGCCCGACCATCGCCGCCGACCGGCCCAGCTGCGAGATCCACCCGCTGGGCATCGGCGGCCGGGAGGACCCGGTGCGGCTGGTGTTCGACGCGTCCGCGGGCCCCGCCGTCGTGGTGGGCCTGGCGGACCTGGGCGAGCGCTTCCGCCTGGTGGCCAACGAGGTCGAGGTCGTGCCGCCGGACGAGCCGCTGCCGAACCTGCCCGTGGCGCGCGCGGTGTGGAAGCCCGCGCCGTCGCTGTCCACCTCGGCCGAGTCGTGGCTGACCGCGGGCGGCCCCCACCACACCGTGATGACGCAGGCGGTGGGCGCGGAGACGTTGAACGACTTCGCGCAGATGGTGCACACGGAGCTGGTCGTCATCGACCGCGACACCACCACCGCCTCGTTCACCGACCGCCTGCGCTGGAACCAGGCGTACTACCGGCTCGCGCAGGGCCTGCGCTAGCAGCACCGCCAAAGGGAGAGAGAGAAACGATGAGGTTTCCGCGGATCGCCGCCATCGCCGCGGCCGGTTTGATGCTCGCCGCGTGCGGGTCGGCGGAGAAGACCGTCGACCAGCAGGGCGGGTCCACCGAGGGCGCGCTGGTCGGCGTGACCATGCCGACCCGCTCCTCGGAGCGCTGGATCCACGATGGCGACAACATCAAGAAGGCGCTGGAGGAGAAGGGCTACCAGGTCGACCTCCAGTACGCCGAGAACGACATCCCCACGCAGGCCAACCAGATCGAGAACCAGATCACCAAGGGCGCGAAGCTGCTCATCGTCGCCTCGATCGACGGCACCGCGCTGACCAGCCAGCTCCAGCAGGCCGCCGACTCGAAGATCCCGGTCATCTCCTACGACCGGCTGATCCGCAACAGCCCGAACGTGGACTACTACGCCACGTTCGACAACTTCGAGGTCGGCGTCCAGCAGGCCACCTCGCTGCTGACCGGCCTGAAGGTGGTCAACGCCGACGGCAGCCCCGGCACCGCCACCGGCCCGCTGAACATCGAGCTGTTCGCGGGCTCGCCCGACGACAACAACGCCACGTTCTTCTTCAACGGCGCGATGTCGGTGCTCCAGCCGCACATCGACAAGGGCACCCTGGTGGTCAAGAGCGGCCAGACCGACTTCCGCACCGTGTCCATCCTGCGGTGGGACCCGGCGACCGCCCAGCGGCGCATGGAGGACATCCTCACCTCCACCTACCAGGGCGGCCAGCAGGTCCAGGGCGTGCTCTCGCCCTACGACGGCCTGTCCATCGGCATCCTGTCCGCGCTCAAGAGCAACGGCTACGGCACCTCCGGCAACCCGTACCCGGTCGTGACCGGCCAGGACGCCGAGGTCGCCTCGGTGAAGTCGATCATCGCCGGTGAGCAGTACTCGACCATCCAGAAGGACACCCGCGAGCTGGCCAAGGTGACCGTGGACATGGCCGACGCGGTGCTCAAGGGCAACAAGCCCCAGGTCAACAACGAGAAGGACTACGACAACGGCGACAAGGTCGTCCCCTCGTACCTGCTGGAGCCGGTGATCGTCGACAAGAACAACTACAAGCAGGTCCTCGTCGACTCGGGCTACTACACCGAAGACCAGTTGAGGTAGTCGAGGGCATGTCCGACGACATTTTGGTGATGCGCGGCATCACCAAGCGGTTCGGCGGGGTCACCGCGCTGCGCGACGTCTCGCTCTCCGTGCGGCGCGGTGAGATCCACGCCATCTGCGGCGAGAACGGCGCGGGCAAGTCCACGCTGATGAAGGTGCTCTCCGGCGTGCACCCGCACGGGTCCTACGAGGGCGAGATCGCCTTCGAGGGGCAGCCGTGCGCGTTCGGCGGCGTGCGCGACAGCGAGCGGCGCGGCATCGTGATCATCCACCAGGAGCTGGCGCTGTGCGGCCAGCTCTCCATCGCGGAGAACCTGTTCCTGGGCAACGAGCGGGCCACGCGCGGCTTCATCGACTGGAACCGCACCAACCACGCGGCGGGCGAACTGCTCGCCCGCGTGGGCCTGCACGAGAACCCCACGACGCCGGTGCACGACCTGGGCGTCGGCAAGCAGCAGCTCGTGGAGATCGCCAAGGCGCTGGCCAAGGACGTGCGGCTGCTGATCCTGGACGAGCCGACCGCGGCGCTGAACGACGACGACTCGGCGCACCTGCTGGACCTGCTCGACGGCCTGCGCGAGCAGGGCGTCACCTCGGTGATCATCTCGCACAAGCTCAACGAGGTGAAGCGGATCGCCGACAGCATCACCATCCTGCGCGACGGCCGCACGATCGAGACGCTGCCCGCCCGCGAGGTGGACGAGGAGCGGATCATCTCGGGCATGGTCGGCCGCGACCTGGAGCACCGCTTCCCGCCCCGCACCCCGAAGGTGGGGGAGGAGGTGCTGCGGATCGAGGACTGGACCGTGCACAGCCCGTCGCAGCCGGACCGCGTGGTGGTGGACCGGGCCAACCTGGTGCTGCGGCGCGGCGAGATCGTCGGCCTGGCCGGCCTGATGGGCGCGGGCCGCACCGAGCTGGCGATGAGCGTGTTCGGCCGCTCCTACGGCGTCGGCGTCTCGGGCCGGGTGGTCAAGGACGGGCGCGAGATCGACACGCGCACCGTCCGCCGGGCCATCCGCAACGGCCTGGCCTACGTCAGCGAGGACCGCAAGCGCTACGGCCTCAACCTCATCGAGGACGTCAAGCGCAACGTGTCCGCGGCCGGGCTCAACCGGCTCGCGAGCCGGGGCTGGGTGGACGAGAACGAGGAGTTCTCGGTCGCCGAGCGGTTCCGCCGGTCGATGAACATCAAGACGTCGGGCGTCGGCACGCAGGTCGGCACGCTGTCCGGCGGGAACCAGCAGAAGGTCGTGCTGGCCAAGTGGATGTTCACCGAACCGGACGTGCTCATCCTCGACGAGCCGACGCGCGGCATCGACGTGGGCGCGAAGTACGAGATCTACTCGATCATCAACGAACTGGCCGACCAGGGTCGCGCGGTGCTGGTCATCTCCTCCGAGCTGCCGGAGCTGCTCGGCCTGTGCGACCGGGTGTACGCCCTGTCCGAGGGCCGGATCACCGGTGAGCTGACCCGTGCCGAAGCCACCCAGGAACGCCTGATGCACCACATGACCCAGGGGCAGACCTCATGACCACCAAGACCGCGGCGACGCCGGTCAAGGAGCAGGCGGGGCCGCAGCGGCGGTTCACGATCAACCTGCGGCAGTCCGGCATCTACGTGGCGTTCGCGCTGATCGTGGCGCTGTTCGCGGTGCTCACCGACGGCGCGCTGCTCCAGCCGCAGAACATCTCCAACATCATCGTCCAGAACTCCTACGTGCTGATCCTGGCCATCGGCATGATGCTGGTGATCATCGGCGGCCACATCGACCTGTCGGTGGGGTCGGTGGTGGCGCTGACGGGCGCGGTCTGCGCGGTGCTCACCGTGCAGATGGGCCTGCCGTGGTGGCTCGCGGTGCTGATCACGCTCCTCACGGGCGCGGTGATCGGCGCGGCGCAGGGGTACTGGGTGGCGTTCTTCGGCATCCCGGCGTTCATCGTGACGCTGGCGGGCATGCTGGTGTTCCGCGCGCTCACCCTGACCGTGCTGGGCAACCAGGGCATCGGCCCGTTCCCGGAGCAGATCCGCACCCTGGCCAACGGCTTCACCTCCGGCTACCTGGGCAACGTCGGCCTCGGGCCGCTGGGCGGCGCGGACCTGGTGAGCCTGCTGGTCGGCGTCGCCGTGGTGGCCGGGTTCGCGTTCACCCAGTGGCGCAAGCGCAAGGCGCGGCTGGGCTACGGGCAGGTCGTGGACCCGTTCCCGGTGTTCGTGCTGAAGATCGCGCTGGCGGCGGCGGTCGTGCTGGCCGTCGTGGTGCAGCTGGCCCGGTTCCGCAACCTGCCGTGGGTGCTGGTGGTGCTCGCGGTGCTGGTGATGGGCTACTCGGTGATGGCGGACCGGTCGGTGTTCGGCCGGCACATCTACGCCATCGGCGGCAACCTCCAGGCGGCCACGCTGTCCGGCGTGAAGGTCAAGCAGGTGACCTTCTGGGTGTTCGTGAACATGGGCGTGCTGGCGGCGCTGGCGGGCATCATCTTCGCGGGCCGGCTCAACCAGGCCGGGCCGACCGCGGGCACCTCGTTCGAGCTGGACGCGATCGCGGCGGCGTTCATCGGCGGCGCGGCGGTGCAGGGCGGCGTGGGCAAGGTGGTCGGCGCGATCACCGGTGGCCTGATCATGGGCGTCATCAACAACGGCATGTCGCTGATCGGCGCGCCGAGCGAGCGGGTCATGCTGGTCAAGGGCCTGGTGCTGCTCGTCGCGGTCGCCTACGACGTGTGGACCAAGCGGCGGTCGTGACCCGGGGCGCCGTCGAGGGCCCGGCCCCTTGACGGCGCTCCGCCCATCCGCTGTACTACCCCTCTGGGAACGCTCCCAGGCGCGACCGGCGCTCCTCGCCGCCGCGTCCGCGGTCTTGGGCGGCGGCCCGTCGTCCCCCGACGGGCCGCCGCCAACCCCTTTTGCCACCGGAAACCCGAGGACCTCCGCCGCCATGTAGGAAAGCGCTTACCAGCCCGATACAGGAGATCCAGATGAAAGCTCTGCTCGCCGTGTCAGCGTTGACCGCGGCGCTCCTCCAGGTCGCCGCACCCCAGGCGCAGGCCGCCTGCGGCGACGGCTCGTACAACGCCGAGGTGACCGGCTCCGGGAGCAGCTTCACCGCCCGGAACGGCAGCCGGACCGTCTACACCGGCTCCAGCCTGCGCGCCGCCCTGCAAGCCGCCAACGACAGCCTCACCGCGAACCGCACCTACAAGGAGCGGATCGTCGTCCGGGCCTCCGGCTCCATCCCGGCGGGCGAGCGCTACTCGATGCGCAGCTACACCGCGATCGACCTGTGCGGCACCATCGACGTCACCGGTTCCGGCTCGGGCGACTACGCCCCGGTGTACGCGCGCGGCGTGCGCGACATCGAGGTCCAGAACCTCACCGTCACCGGCACGCCGGTCTACGGCATCTTCATGCGCAACGTCACCAACGTGGTCATCGGCACGGTGAACATGCGCCTGTCCCGCGGCCTCGGCGTGCGCATCGACAACCGCGGCGACACCAGCCAGTGGACCCGCAACGTCCGCATCGACCACGCCTACGTGCAGGGCGCGAGCTCGCACGCGGTGGAGACCTACGGCGTGGACGGCCTCACCATCGGCACGGTCGTGGCCCGGGGCGTCGGCGAGTCGGGCCTGCTGCTCAACCAGACGATCAACGCCACCGTCGGCACCGTCGACGCCGAGAACGCGGGCACCGGCACCGGCTACGCCGCGTTCCGCACGGCCAACCGCAACGGCCGGATCGGCTCCGGCTACCCGATCAACGTCCGGGTCGGGCAGGTCATCGCCCGCGGCGGCGGCCGGGGCATCTTCTGCGTCTCGGAGAGCGGCGGCCTCCAGATCGACCGGATCGACATCGCCAACACCGGCAACAACGCGATCCTGATCGAGAACTGCTACAACGTGAACCTCGCCGCCCAGAGCGGCACGGTCTCCGGCCCCGGCGACATCCGGCTGGCGGCGCGCAGCGAGTTCCCGGTGACCAGCGACATCCTCATCCAGAACCTGCGGGTGTCGAATTCGGCCATTCGCGAGAGCCCGTGCGGCAACAACACCACCTTCCGCAACAACACGCTGGTCAACAGCAGCCAGAGCATCTGCTGACCCGGGCCTGACCGGGACGTCGGGCGGGGCGGTTACCGCCTTCTGAACCGTTCCGCCCGGCGTCCCGGAATCGGTAATGTGCGGTGCCCGGGGTCGGGAGGTGCCGCGTGAACCGCTATGACCGGCTGAACGCACTGCTGGAGCTCGTGGCCGAGCGCGGGCGGGTCGAGGTGGACGACATCGCCGTCGAGCTGGACGTCTCCGGCGCGACCATCCGCCGCGACCTGGACCACCTGGCGGAGCAGCAGCTGCTCACCCGGACGAGGGGCGGCGCGGTCGCCCACGCCGTCGCCTACGACCTGCCGCTGCGCTACCGGACGGTGCGGCGGGCGGGGGAGAAGCAGCGCATCGGGCGCGCGGCGGCCGGGCTGGTCACCAAGGGCGCCGTGGTCGGCATGAACGGCGGCACGACCACCACCGAGGTGGCCCGCGCGCTGGCGACCAGCGCGGAGTTCGGCGGCGCGGACGGCGACGGCCTGGTCACCGTGGTCACCAACGCGCTGAACATCGCCACCGAGCTGGCCGTGCGGCCGCAGGTGAAGCTGGTGGTGACCGGCGGGGTGGCCCGGCCGCAGACCTACCAGCTGATGAGCCCCCTCGCCGGGAAGATCATCAACGGGCTGAGCCTCGACGTGGCGTTCCTCGGGGTGGACGCGATCGACCCCGACTCGGGGGCCTACTCGCACCACGAGGGCGAGGCCGACGTGAACCGGATGCTCGCCACCCGTGCCCGGCGCGTGGTCGTGGTGGCCGACTCCGCCAAGATCGGGGCGAGGGCGTTCGCCGAGGCGTGCCCGATCAGCGACGTCCACGTGCTGGTGACGGACGTGGAGGCCGCCCCGGAGGACGTGCGCCGGTTCCGCGAGCGCGGGGTCGAGGTCAGGCTGGTCTGAGGCGCGGTCCACTGTGGTCCGCACGTGAGGTCCCCTCGGCGATCGGCCCCTCCGGTTGCGTTCCGGTCACGTCGTCGCGCGAAGTGCTTGACACCGGCCTGTGGCCCGGGACACAGTTGCCGCCGATTTCGGACGTCGGTAACGGGGGAGCGTTTTCCGGGACAAGGGGGACCTGGTCATGGCACGCTCGGCGTTCACGACTTGACCGCGGTGGGAGGAGAAGTGCCACGCGGTTCTCAGGGCCGGTCGTCACGTGTTGGGAGAGCCGTGGCGACCGGCCACAAACGGCGGGGGCGCGCCGCCCCGACGCGGCGCGCTCCCCCCTCCGGGGGCGGGGTCACCCGACGGCGGCGGGCGAGGCCGCGCCCGGGACCAGCAGGACCGGCTCGCCCGTGCCGTCCGCGGGGACCGACCACACGTCGTTGACGCCGTCGTCGCGTTGCAGCCCGTAGGCGATGGTGCGGTCGTCCAGCCAGGCCGGCTGGTCGTCCACGCTCCGGGTCTCCGCGAGCGGCGTCACCGCGCCGGTGGCCAGGTCGCGCACCGACAGCCGCCACCCGCGCCCCGGGTCGCCGCCCACCGCGGCCTTGTAGGCGACGCGCGTCCCGTCCGGCGACAGCGAGGGGCACTCCACGCCGTCCGCGACCGCCCGCAGCGTCCGCGCCGCGAGGTCGCCCTCCACGAGGTAGCGGTGCCCGCCGGTGGCCATCGTCGCGTAGAAGCGGTTGTCGTCGGCGGTGAACGTGACGCCCCAGAAGTTGCGGTCCGCCGCCGCGGTCACCACCCCGTCCACCGAGGAGGTGAACTCCTCCAGGTCGCGCACCAGCCCGCCGGTGCGGGTGTCGAGGATCCCGGTGCTGGTGGAGAAGGCGCCGCCCGCGTACGAGTGGCCGTCCACGAACAGCGTCCAGGCCACCACCCGCCCGCTCGGCGACACCCGGACCCGGTTCGGGAAGCCGGTCAGCGGCACCGCCCTCAGCTCCCGCCAGGAGCCGTCGAGCACGGCCAGCCCGCCGGCTTCGAACGCGCCGACCGGCCGCAGGCAGGCCGTGGTGCCGCCCGCGCTGTAGGCCCGGTCGCACCGCTGACCGGTCACCTCCCGCGGGCCGCCGGGGTCCGACCTCGCCACGGTCGACAGCACGCCGTTGCTCAGCACCACCAGGCGGGGCCCGCTCACCGCGCCGGCCGCGGCCGCGCCCGGTCGGTCGGCGGACCTCGCCGCGTAGCCGACCGCCACCCCGGCCAGCAGCAGCGCGGCCGCCGCGGTGGTCAGCAGCTTGGCTCGGACGTTCACGGGCGCCTCCTCAGCAGGGCGAACGTGGTGGCCAGGGCGAGCGCGACCGCGACCGCCGCCGCCCTGGTGGCGGCCTCCGGCCCCCAGGCCTCCCAGGCCAGGCCGAACAGCACGGAGGAGCCCAGGTACGCCACGGCCTGTCCACTCTGGACCAGGGCGATGCCGGTGGCGCGCAGCCGCTCCGGCAGCAGCGGACCGGCCAGCGCCACCAGCACGCCGTCCGTGGCCGCGTAGAACACGCCGTGGAGCAGCACCACCGCGACCACCAGCGGCCACCCGCGCAGGGGACCCGGCACGAGCAGGTAGACCGCGCCGAGCGCGACGTACCCGCCGAGCAGCACCGGCAGCCTGCCCACGCGGTCGGCCAGCGCCCCGAGCGGCGCGGCCAGCAGCAGGTAGGCGAGGCTGGTGCCGACCGCCAGCAGCGGGAACCAGCCGATCGCCAGGTCCTCGCGCCGCTGGAGCAGCAGGTAGACGAACCCGTCGCCGATCGTGGCCAGGCCCAGCAGGGACGCCGCGAGCACGACGCGCCGCACGCCGGCGTCGCGCAGCAGCCCGCCCACCGCGGCCGGCCGCACCGGCTCGGCGGGCAGCGCCGACCGGTGGTCGCGCACGAACAGCACCAGGACCACCACCCCCATGGCGGCGACGCACGCGCTGGTCACGAACACCGAGTCGAACGAGCCGCCGGTCGCGGCCAGCACCGCCAGGGCGACCAGGGGCCCGGCGAACGCGCCCGCGCCGTCCATCGCCCGGTGCACGCCGAACGCGCGGCCCAGGGCGTCCGCCGGCGTCGACAGGGTGATCAGCGCGTCGCGGGGCGCGGTCCGCAGGCCCTTGCCCGCGCGGTCGAGGGCGATCACCGCGCCCAGCGCGGCGGTGGACGTCCCGGCGAGCACGAGCGCCGGCTTGGCCACCGCGGACAGCGCGTAGCCGAGACCGGCCACGGCCTTGCGCCTGCTGGTCCGGTCGGCCAGGTAGCCGCCCGCGAGCCGCAGCAGGGTGGTGGCGCCGGTGTAGAGGCCGTCGACGACGCCGTAGGCGGCGGGGCTGAGCTGGAGCCCGACGACGAGGTAGAGGGGCAGGACCGCGGTGACCATCTCCGACGAGACGTCGGTGATCAGGCTGACCGCGCCGAGCGCGAAGACGTTGGCGTTCACGCCCCGCCGGCCCAACTCCCGGGGACGGGGGATCGTGGACAGGTACACGGCACACCTCCGGGCGGTGCGCCGCGCCCGGCTCGGTGGCCGGGCGCGGCGCGGGCGGGCTCAGTGGCAGGCGGTGGTGCCGCTGTCGGTGAAGGTCTTGCCCGCCTCCGGCACGAACTGCCAGGTGAAGGCGTCGCTGTGCAGGGTCAGCTTCAGCACGCCGTAGGTGGTGCTGTTGCGGACCTCGCTGTTGGGCCGGATGGTGCCGAAGGAGTAGTGGCTCGCGCCGCCCATGCCCGCGACGAACGTGCGGATGCCCCGTGCGGTGTCCAGGCCGCCGCTGGGGTTCTGCGGCGCGAACCGCTCGTACTGGTGGTTGTGCCCGAAGATCACCACGTCGGCGTCGTAGTCGTAAAGGGCTTGGAACAGGGGCCGCGTCGCGGTGGACGGCGAGTGGTTGGCGCCCGAGGTGAACAGCGGGTGGTGCCAGTACGCCGCCGTGCACGGCTTGGTGCTCGCCGCCAGGTCCGCGCGCAGCCACCGCTCCTGCGCCGAGCCCGCCGCCGTGCTGATGTTGCTGTTCAGCGAGACGACGTGCCAGTTGCCCAGGTCGTAGGAGTAGTAGCCCTGGCCGGCCGGTCCGGCGAGCGAGCCGAAGTAGTTGTAGTACCCGGTGGCGCCGCTGGTGTTGTAGTCGTGGTTGCCGGGCGACGGGCGGGTGCGCGCCTTGTGCCTGCCCCACGTCGGGTTGTAGTGGTTGTTGAACTCCGAGGTGGTGCCGCTGTCGTAGACGTTGTCGCCGGTGGTGAAGACCGTGCCGGGGATGCCGTCCAGCAGGGCGGCCGTGGCGCTGTCGCCGGAGCCGGAGTTCGAGATGTCGCCCGCGCCGACCAGGACCGGGTCGGCGTCCGGCGCGGGGGTGGTCGTGCCGGCGGTGGTGGTGACCAGCAGCTGCGGCGCGGTGGCGCCGGTCTCCCGCGAGTCGTAGTCGGCGCCGTCGGAGTTCGACGACGTCACCGCGAGGGCGAACGCGCCGTTGCCGGTGACGAGGGGTGTCACGTCGACCTCGTGCCAGGCGTTGCGCGACACCGACTGCAGACCGCCCAGGGTGGGGCCGTCGACGGTCGGCTGGTCGTTCCAGGTCACGGTGGTCTCGGACCAGGAGGTGTCGCTCACGGCCCGGAACGTGCCGCCCGCGGGGCTGTTGGCGCCGGACACGTCGTCGGTGTGCAGGCGCAGCCTGGCGCTCGTGACGGCGCCGGGGAGGCCGGAGACGGAGAACCTGAGGAAGATCCGCTTGACCGGCGAGCCGTCCACGCCGAGCTGGCCGGACGTGCCGTGGTTCGTGCCGGGGGCGGAGTCGTCGACGTAGGTGTCGGCGGTCGGGGTGAAGGTGGCGGTGGCCGCCGAGGCGGCCGGGAGGTGGTCGGACGAGGCGACGGCGGTCAAGGCGGCGGCGGTGAGGACGCCGGTGGCGAGCAGCGCCGGTAAAGCCCTGCGACCTGACATGCGGAACCCTCCGCTTCGGGTGTGCCCGGACGAGGCGTTCGCCCTCGAGGGCGGGTTGCCCCCGGAGGCGTTGCAGAGAGTAGGCACCGCGGAACACGTCGTGCCGATGGGCAGGCGGACGGCAGGTGAACGCGGGGCGAAAGGAGTCGGCCGCGATCAGTGCAGCTCGGCCGCCGCCGCCCGGAAGACCGCGTCCGCCACGCGGGCCAGCGGCGGGGAGTCGAGCTTCCACTGCTGCCAGTGCAGCGGCACGTCCACCGGGCGGTCGGGGGCCAGGTGCACCAGGCCCCGGTGCCGCCGGACCTGGTGCTCGGTCAGCAGCGCCCACCCCGCGCCCGCGGCCACGGCGTCCTCGAACACGTGGCCGTCCGGCAGGTGGTGGCGGCGGGTGGCGGCGTCCCGGCCGGTCAGCTCGCGGCAGAACGCGTCCTGGAGGTCGTCCTTCGCGTCGAACACGACGACCGGCGCCTCGTGCAGCGGCCGGTCCGCCCAGCGGCGCGCGAACCGCCCGGCGGCCACCGCGTGGTAGCGGATGCTCCCCAGCGGCCGCACCCGGCACCCCTGCACCGGCCGCGGCGACGACGTCACGGCCGCCACGACCAGGCCCTGGCGCAGCAGCTCGGCGGTGTGGTCCTGGTCCTCCCGCCGCACGGTCAGCACCAGGCCGTCGTCGCCCGCCAGCTCCTTGACCACGCGGCGGAACCAGGTGGACAGGGAGTCCGCGTTGACCGCCACCGGGATCGGCGTCGGGTCCTCGACCAGGCCCAGCGCCTCGCGCGCGTCCCGGTCCAGCAGCGCCTGCTGCCTGCCGTACCGGGCGATCACCGCGCCGGAGTCGGTCAGCCTGGCCGGCTTGGACCGCACCAGCAGCACCCGGCCGGTGCGCTGCTCGAGCTGCTTGACGCGCTGGCTGACCGCGGACGGCGTGACGTGCAGCGCCTTGGCCGCGGCGTCGAACGTGCCCTCGTCCACCACGGCCAGCAGGGTGCGCACGCACTCCGGATCCAGCATCACGAGCGCTAACGATACGTAAGTAAATGTAGCTGGCCTTATGGTGAGCCGGTTCCTACCGTCGTGGCGTGATGCACGCGCTGCTCGCCGGGCTCGGCACCGGCCTCTCCCTGATCGTCGTCATCGGCGCGCAGAACGCCCTGGTGCTGCGGCAGGGCGTGCTGCGCCAACGGGTGCCGGCGGTCGTGGCCATCTGCGCGGGCTCGGACGCGCTGCTCATCGCGCTCGGCGTGGGCGGGGTCGGCGCGGCGCTGACCGCGTGGCCGGCCGCGCTGGAGGTGGTGCGCTGGGTCGGCGCGGCGTTCCTGGTGGGCTACGGCGTGCTGGCCGCGCGGCGCGTGCTGCGGCCGGCCGCGCTGGAGCTCGGCGGCGCGGCGTCGGCGGCGATCGCCACGTGCCTGGCGCTGACCTGGCTCAACCCGCACGTGTACCTGGACACCGTGCTGCTGCTCGGCACCGCGTCCACCGGCTTCGGCGACGACCGGTGGTGGTTCGCGGCGGGCGCGATGGCGGCCAGCGCGCTGTGGTTCGGCGGCCTGGGCTTCGGCGCGCGGCGGCTGTCCGGCGTGTTCACCCGCCCCTCGGCGTGGCGGGTGCTGGACGCGGCGGTCGCCGTGGTGGTCACGGCGACCGGCGTCTCACTCGTCCTCTAGTACGCGTACGGCCAGCCCTGGCCGTCGTAGGCGAGCAGGTTGATGCCGAGCAGCGCGGCCCCGCTGCTGGTGTAGTAGTGGTAGGCCAGGACGTCGGCGTCCACGTCGGTGAACACGTCCTGGTGACCCGGGCCGATCACCGAGCCGTGCGTGGCCAGGATCTCGGTGCCGCCGCCGGAGTTCAGGTCCCGGCCGTTGCGGTCCAGGTACGGGCCGGTGACGCTGGTCGAGCGGCCCACCATGACCCGGTAGGTGCTCGACGCGCCCCGGCAGCAGTAGTCGAACGACACGTACAGGTAGTAGTAGTTGCCGCGCTTGACGATGGTCGGCGCCTCGATCGGCCCGCCGTTGCGGCTCGCGATCGACCGGATGGTGCTGTCGCTGCGCTTGCCGGTGGACGGGTTGAGCGCGACCATCTTGATGCCCGACCAGAACGAGCCGAAGCTCAGCCACCAGCGGCCCTGGTCGTCGATCACCAGGTTGGGGTCGATGGCGTTGAAGTTGTCGCTGGTGCGCGACTCCACCACCAGGCCCTGGTTGGTCCAGGAGCCGGCCGCGCCGGTGGTGCTGGTGGCCAGGAAGATCGCCGACCGGTTCGAGCCGAAGGACGACGCCGAGTAGTACAGGTAGTAGCGGCCGTTCTGGTAGGACAGGTCCGGCGCCCAGAGGTTGCGGCTGCCGTTGGTGTAGGTCGTGGTCCACGACGCGCCGTTGGGGAAGACCTGGCCCGCGTTGCGGAACGCGGTGCGGTCGGTGGAGGTCTTCAGCGCGATGTTGTCGCCGGTGTGGGCGACCAGGTAGCCGCCCTCGGGGCGCTTGACGAACGTCGGGTCGTGCACGTGGACGTCGCCGGTCACCCGTCCCGGGCCTGGATAGGCGGGTGCCGCGTTAGCGCTACCAGAAGCGGTCAGCGTTGCCGACACGGTGAGGGCGGCTAAGAACCCTGCGCTCCACGCGATCGCCTTTGACCTGCGTGTACCCATGCTTCGCCTCCTTGCGAGCAGGTTTGGGAACGCTCCCAACGCCTCGAACTATCGCGAGTCCGGCGTGGCGGAGTCAAGCCCTGCGGGCGATTTATGTGAGCGTTAACAGGTCCTGGTGCGCCGGGTCAGGCGCGACCGGCGAAGAACTCCCGCACGTCGTCGGCGAACAGCTCCGGCACCTCCAGCGCCGGGAAGTGCCCGCCGCGCGGGAACTCGCTCCAGCGCTCGACCCGGTGGGACCGCTCGGCCAGCGCGCGGACCGGCAGCACGATGTCGTGCGCGAACACCGCGACGCCCAGCGGCGCCGGGCACGGGAGCCGCGCGCCGAAGCCGCTCTCCCGGGACAGCCGCGCCGAGGAGCCGGCGGTGCCGGCGAACCAGTGCAGGGCCACGTTGGTCAGCACCCGGTCCACCGGGATCGCCGACGCCGGGTCCGCCCACTCGGTGAACTTCTCCGCGATCCACGCGAGCTGCCCCACCGGGGAGTCGGTCAGCGCGTAGGCGACGGTCTGCGGCCGCGTGGCCTGGAGGACCTGGTAGCCGGGGCGCTGCCGCATCACCCCCCGGATCCGGTCGAGCCTGGCCCGGTCCTCTTCGGACAGTTCGACGCCCTCGACCGGCGGCGTGGGCAGGTAGTTCACGTGCACGCCGACGACGTGCCCCGGTGCGACCGCGGCCATCGCCCGCGCGATCGACGAGCCCCAGTCGCCGCCCTGCGCGCCGTAGCGCCGGTAGCCCAGGCGCGCCATCAGCTCGGCGAACGCGCGGGCCACGCGCTCGACGTCCCAGCCGCGCGAGGTGGTCGGGCCGGACGGGCCGAAGCCGGGGATGGACGGGACGACCACGTGGAAGTCCCGCGACAGCGGCCCGACCACGTCCAGGAACTCGACCACCGAGCCGGGCCAGCCGTGGACCAGGACCAGCGGCAGCGCGTCGGCCCGCGCCGACCGCACGTGGAGGAAGTGCACCCGCTGGCCGTCCACCTCGGTGGTGAACTGCGGCAGCGCGTTCAGCTCGGCCTCGTGCCGCCGCCAGTCGTAGGCGTCGCGCCAGTGGTCGGCCAGCTCGCGGACGCGGGCGAGGGGGTAGCCGTAGTCGAAACCGGCGTCGGGCAGCTCGTCGGGCCACCGGGTGCGGGCCAGCCGGTCGGCCAGGTCGTCGAGGTCGGCTCGCGGCACGCGCAGCTCGAAGGGCTCGATCATCGCTCACTCCGTTGGTGTCACCAATGTTGGTGACACCAACGATAAGTGATGAACGTTGGTCGTGCCAACGTTTTGTGCCCGCGGGGTCCCGGGTGCGCCCACCCGGGATCCCGCGGGGTCACCAGGTGCTGTTGACCAGCCCGGTGCCCAGGTAGACCTGGTCGAACCCGTTGCCGTCGTTGTCGTCGGTGTAGGCCACGGTGATCCGACCCCACGCGTCCACGCCCAGCGCCGGCTCGTCCTGCCGCCCGGTGGCGGTCGAGACGGTCGCCTGCCTCGGCAGCCTGCCCTCGACCGTGCCGTCCGGGTTCAGGCCCTGCGTCACCACGTCCTGCGCCCGCACCCAGGTCACCACGACGTTGAGCTGGTCGTCGACGCCGACCCGGGGGTCCGCCCCGGCCTGCCCGGCGTCGGTCAGCACGGTGTCGGCGGTCGTCCGCGCGACCCCGGCGGCGGTGAACGACCGGGCGGCCACCGCGGCGACGCCCGGGTGGTCGGTCTCCCAGACCACCGCGAAGTCGCCGTTGAAGTTCGCCGCCACGGCCGGCCGCCGCTGCTGCCCGTCGCCGGCGGCGTTGGCCGTGCCCTGGGCCAGCTTCACGCCGCCGGACGGGGTGAGGACCTTCCGGCCGATGTTGAAGAACCCGTTGCCGTCGCCGTCCTCGTCCCACACCACGATCGCGTTGCCCGCCGCGCCCATAGCCACGTCCGGCCGCTGGTGCGCGCCGCCCGCGTTGTTGACCTGCACCTCGTAGGTCTTCGACGTCACCGACGCGAACCCGGCCGCCCGCACGGTCGGCTCCGCCCCGGTCTGCCGGTCCTCCCACACCACGGCGAACCCGGCGGTGTCGGGGTCGGCGGCGACCGCGGGGTCGAGCTGCTGGCCGTCCGCGCTCGCGTTGGCCCGCGCCGAACCGGTCACCGCGCCGGTGGTCGAGAGCGTCCGCACCTGGACGTTGTAGTAGCCGTTGCCGTCCGCGTCGTCGGCCCACACCACGACCGCGGTGCCGTCTTCGTGCAGGGCCACGTCCGGTCGCACGTGCCGCCAGTCGCCGCTGCCGCCCGCCGACAGCTTCTTCTCGTAGCGCGACGCGCCGTCCTGGAACAGCCGCACCCACACGTCGCTGTGCGCGTCGTCGGCGGGCGTCGCGGAGTCGCGGTCGTCCTCCCACACGACGGCGGTCCAGCCGTTGCGCACCGCGGCCACCGCGGCGTTGTCCTGGTCACCGGTCGCGGTGCTGTTGGCCGTGGTCCACGTGGCCGCCGCCGACGCGGTGCCCGCGCCCAGCAGGAGGAGTCCGCACACCAGGGTGATGATCTTCTTCATGGCGCCTGCAATCCCGGGTTGCCCGCTTCGACGACGTAGCTCTGGAGGGTCCTGACGGGGTAGTCGCGGGTGGTGACCCGGTCCACGAAGCGGAAGTCCACGTTCACCTGGGAGGGCGTGGTCCGGGTGCGGACGTAGCCCCGGAGGTTCTTGTAGAACTTGACGTGCGGGTTCAGGGAGGACAGGCCGTTGTCCGCCGCGTTGCCGTCGCCGCCCGAGGTGATCGAGGTGGTGACCAGCTCGGTGCCGATCACCCGGTCCTGGGCGTCGTAGTCGGACATCAGGTCCGCCGCCCACGACCGGTGCACGTCGCCGGTCAGCACGACGGTGTTGCGCAGGCCCGCCGAGTCCCAGCCGCGCTGGAGCCGGTCCCGGTTGGCGCTGTAGCCGTCCCAGGAGTCCATGGACTTCGCGCCGTCCGCCGAGGCGAGCTTCTGCGCGAAGAACACCTGCTGCCCCAGGAAGTCCCAGGTGCCCAGGCGCTGCCGCATCCCGTCGAGCAGCCACGCCTCCTGCGCCGCGCCGGTGAGCGTGCGCGCCGGGTCGTCGGCGTCCGCGCACACCTTGGTGCCGTCGCCGCACGCCTGGTCGTCGCGGTGCTGGCGGGTGTCGAGCATGTGGAACGTGGCCAGGCCGCCCCAGCGCACCCGGCGGTAGAGCTGCATGTCCTCCGCCACCGGCCGCTGCGCCGCACGCAGCGGCATGTGCTCGTAGTAGGCCTTGTACGCCGCCGCGCGGCGCGCCCGGAAGTCGCCGGCGGGGGAGGTGTTGGCGCGCACCAGGTCGGCGTAGTTGTTCTCCACCTCGTGGTCGTCCCACACGACCAGCCACGGCGCGGCGGCGTGCGCGGCCTGGAGGTCCACGTCGGTCTTGTACTGCGCGTGCCGCACCCGGTAGTCGGCCAGGCCCGCGATCTCCGCCGACGGCGCGAACCGGCGCACCCTGGTGGTGGTCGCGGCGCCCTCGTAGATGTAGTCGCCCAGGTGCAGCACCAGGTGCGGGTTCTCCTCGGCCATCCGCCGGTACGCGGTGAAGTACCCCTCCTCGTAGTGCGAGCAGGAGGCGAACACCATGGTCAGCTCGGGGCTGGTGCCGGGCGCGGGCGCGGTCACGCCGCGGCCGACCGGCGAGATGTGGCCGGCGGCGCGGAACCGGTAGTGGTACTCGCGGCCGGGTTGCAGGCCGGTCACCTCGACGTGGACGCTGTGCGCCCACTCGCGCACCGCGGTGTGCGAGCCGCTGCGCACGACCTGCGTGAACCGGTTGTCGGTGGCGACCTGCCACTCGACGGTCACCGGGTCGGCCGCCATGCCGCCCAGGCCGTCGGCGGCGAGCGGGGCGGGCGCGAGGCGCGTCCAGATCACGAAGCCGTCCGGCGCGGGCTCGCCGGAGGCGACGCCCAGGGTGAACGGGTAGGCCAGGGCGTTCGCGGGTGCGGGCGCGAGGATCGTCGCGCCCGCACCCACCACGCCACCGGCGATGAGCGTTCGTCGGGTCAGCGGGGACATCGGCACTCCTTCGGTGCAGGGCCGGGAAGCACGCTGCCGGAACTCTTGCGCCCCCCTGCCTACACCGGGGAGGTGATCGGCACGTGTACGCGCGGTGGATCCGGGTAGGCCGCAGGGCATGGCAAGACGGGATGCCGTAGCGGACCCGTGGGGCGAGCGCACGCCTTACGGTCCCGGCGAGCAGTGGCCGCAGCGGTGCGACGGGTTCGTCACGGAGGAACCGGACAGGTAGGTCCAAACCGCCTCGACCCTGCACTCCAACGGCGACGCCATGGACATCGGCGTCCGGGACGGGCGGATCGTCGGGGTCCGCGGCCGGGTCCGGGCCCGGGTGAACCGCGGCCGGCTCGGCCCGAAGGACCTCTACGGCCGGCAGGCCAACAACTCCGCCGACCGCTTCACCACCCCGCTGGTGCGGGAGGGAGGCGAGCTGGTGCCGTCCACGTGGGACGAGGCCATGGGCCGCGTCGTGGCCCGGTCGCCGTCGAGGCCGCCGCGCCCCTGCCCGTGGGTGGAGGTGCACCCCGACGACGCCGCCGGGTTGGGCCTGGCGAACGGCGACGTGGCCCGGGTGACGTCGCCGCGCGGCGAGGTCCGCGTGCCCGTGCGCGTCGGCGGGCCGCGGCGGGGCGTGGTGTTCATGCCGTTCCACTGCGGCTGCTGGGACCCGGGCTCCGCCGGGCCCGCGCCGGCGGCCTCGGCTGCTCCGCGACCTGTACCCGATGGCAACCGAGTGCGACCTGTGCTGGACGGTGGTCGGGCAGGCCGCGCGAGGCGCGCGGGACGCCGGGCTGCTGGACGTGGTGCGGCGGTGCGAGGCCGAGACGGCGGTCCAGGTGAAGTGGCTGCGCACCCGGATCGAGCAGGCCGCGCCGCAGGCGCTGGTGGTGGCCGACTAGCGACTGGTGGCCGACTGGCGACCGGTGGCCGACCGGCGGCCGGTGGACCGGCGGTGGCCCGCCTCCAGCCCGTCGAGGATCGACCGGAGCCCCAGCTCGAACAGCGCGTCCAGGTCCAGGTCGTAGCCGGTCTCCGCGAACGAGCCCACCACGCGGGCGAACGCGGGGTGGGCCGACGTGGCGGAGGTGAGGCGGTCCAGGGCGCGGGACTGGCCGGCCATCCACTGCTCGCTCGACAGCCCGGTCACGCCCTCGGCCTGCGCCTCCCGCTCCAGGTGGACCGCCAGCCCCAGGACGTGGCTGTAGATCAGCACGTGCAGGTCGAACGTGGCCTTCGGGCCGAGGCCCAGCTCTTCGAGCGCGCCGAGCACCCACTCCGAGTACGCCATCAGGTTGGGGGTCATCAGCGGCCTGGTCAGCGGCCCGAGCTGCGCCAGCCACGGGTGCGCGCGGTGCAGCCCCCACAGCGACCGGGCGCCCACCTCGACCCGGGTCCGCCAGTGGGCCGGCGGCCGCGCGGGCAGCACCGCCTCGCCGAAGACCGCGTCGGCCATCAGCAGCACCAGGTCTCCCTTGCCCGCCACGTGGCGGTAGGGCGACATGGCCGCGACCCCCAGCCGGGCCGCGACACCGCGCATCGACACCGCGGCCAGCCCTTCCGCGTCCGCGATCCCGATCGCCGCGCGCACCACCCGGTCCCGCGTCAGCTCGCCCTCGGGCGCGGGGGCGGCACGCCGGCGCCGACCGTCGCCCGGCACGGCGCCGGCCACCACCGTGCCGACCCGGGGCCGCGCCTCCACCAGCCCTTCCCGGCTCAGCGAGGTCAGGGCCTTGGTGGCGGTGGCCAGCGCGACGCCCCACTCGCGGGCGACCTGCCGGGCCGACGGCACGCGGTCGCCGGGCGCCAGCTCGCCGTCGGCGACGCGACGCCTGATCTCGGCGGCGATGCGTTGGTAGGGCGGGATCATGCCGTCCTCCTCCTGTACTAGTGCAGAACCTAGCAGCAGCTAGGCTCTGAACAGTGGTTATTGAGCTAGTACAGGCTTGGTCGCCCCTGCGTGTACGCCGTACGTTCAGCGCGTGGAACACAGCGGGAAGGACTCCTCCGTGAAGACCGTGCTGATCTCCGGCGCCGGTGTCGCCGGCCTCGCCACCGCCCACCGGCTGAGCCGCCTGGGCTGGGCGCCGACCGTCGTCGAGCGGGCGCCCGCGGTGCGCCCCGGCGGCCAGGCCGTCGACGTGCGGGGCGTGGCCCTCGACGTGCTCGACCGGATGGACCTGCTCGAACCGGCCCGGCGGCTGCGCACCCGGATGCGCGGCATGGTGATGCTCGACGCCGAGGGCGGCGAGCTGTGGCGCTCCACCGAGATGACCCTCAGCGCGGGCCGGCTCGACGGCGACGACGTCGAGGTGCTGCGCGACGACCTGGTGACCCTGCTGCACGACCGGGCCCGCGACGGCGTCGAGTACCTGTTCGGCGACGCGATCACCGCGCTGGACCAGGACGACCGCGGCGCGCACGTCACCTTCCGGCACGCCGAGCCGCGCGCGTTCGACCTGGTGGTCGGCGCGGACGGCCTGCACTCCGCCGTGCGCCGCCTGGTCTTCGGCCCCGAGGAGCGGTTCGTGCGCCACCTCGGTTCCTACGTCGGCGTCTTCAGCACCCGGAACTTCCTCGACCTGGACGACTGGCAGGTGTGGTTGCACGGCGACGGCGCGAGCTACTGCGTCTACCCGGTGCGCGGCAACACCGAGCTGCGCGCGACCCTCGGCTTCGCCGCCGACCGGCTCGACCACGACCGCCACGACGTCGAGGGGCAGAAGGCGCTGCTCGCGGAGCGCCTGGCCGGCCTGGGCTGGGAGACGCCGAGGCTGCTCGACGCCATGCGGGCCGCGCCGGACTTCTACTTCGACGCCATGGCCCAGGTCCACCTGGACCGCTGGTCGCACGGCCGGGTCGTGCTGGTCGGCGACGCCGCGCACTGCCCGTCGCCGCTGTCCGGCCAGGGCACCAGCCTCGCCCTGGTGGGCGCCCACGTGCTGGCCGACGAGCTCGCCGCGACCGACGACCACCGCGCCGCACTGGCCCGCTACGAGCGGCGCCTGCGGCCGTTCGCCGAGGCGAACCAGGCGCTGGCGACGGAGGACCCGGGCCGGGGCGCGTCCGAGGAGTCCCTGGCGCGGGCCAAGGACATGATCAGCCTGGACGCCTGACACCCGGGTCGGGAACCGGGCGACCGGCCCCGAACCCCGGGCTACCCGACCAGTTCCCCGACCCGGCGCGCGCCGGCCGCCGCCGCGGCGGTCCAGCTCTCCGGCTCGGTGTAGCCGTGGCCCGCGAAGGCCGCGCGCACGGCCGCCGCGCAGGCGTCGGCCGCCGACTCCTCGACCAGGGCGATGACGCAGCCGCCGAACCCGCCGCCGGTCATCCGGGCGCCCAGCGCGCCCTCGTGCAGCAGCACGTCCACCGCCACGTCCAGCTCGGGCACCGTCACCTCGTAGTCGTCGCGCAGCGACTCGTGCGACGCGGTCAGCAGCGGCCCGATCTCGTGGATCCGACCCGCCCGCAGCAGGTCCGCCACCTCCAGCACGCGCGCGTTCTCGCCCACCACGTGCCGCACCCTCGGCACCAGCTTCTCGGGCAGGTCGTGGGGCTCGCCGACCAGGTCGCGCAGCGCGGGCACGCCCAGCAGCCCGGCCGCGCGGTGGCAGTCGCGGCGGCGGGCCGCGTACTCGCCGTCCACCAGCCGGTGCGGTGCCCTGGTGTCCACGACCAGCAGCGCCAGCCCGGCGGCGGCCGGGTCGAACGGGATGTGCTCGACCGCCAGCGTCCGCGTGTCCAGCAGCAGCGCGTGCCGCTCCCACGCCAGCAGCGACGCCGACTGGTCCATGATCCCGCACGGCATCCCGACGAACTCGTTCTCCGCGCGCTGCGCGAGCCGCGCCAGTTCCCGGCGGTCCAGCTCCACCCCGGACAGCTCGGTCACCGCGAGCGCGGTCGCGCTCTCCAGCGCCGCCGACGAGGACAGGCCCGCGCCCAGCGGCACGTTGCCGTCCACCAGCAGGTCGAACCCGCCGATCGGGTGCCCCGCCTCGCGCAGCGCCCACACCACGCCCGCCACGTACCTGGCCCACCCGGTCACCGCGCCCGGCCGCAGGTCCGCCACGCTCAGCTCGGCGGTGCCGTTCGCCTGTCGGGAGACCATCCGCAGCACGTCGTCGTCGCGCCGGTGGGCCCGCACCCGCACCGAGTGGGACAGGGCGATGGGCAGCACGAACCCGTCGTTGTAATCGGTGTGCTCGCCGATGAGGTTGATCCTGCCCGGAGCCTCGAACACCCCGTCACGCGCCACCCGTGCTCTCCCTCACCCGCAACGTGAACGGCGTCCGCACGTGCTCCGTCGGCCGGTCGGTGTCCTCCACGCGCCGGCGCAGCAGGTCCACCGCGGCGTGCGCGATGGCGGCCTTGTCCGGGGCGATCGTGGTCAGCGAGGGGAGGCTGTAGGCGCCTTCCTCGGTGTTGTCGAAGCCTACGACAGCGAGGTCGTCCGGCACCCGCACACCCCGCTCGGCGGCGGACCGCACCGCGCCGACGGCGAGCAGGTCGTTGAAGCAGAACACGGCGTCCGGCGGCTCGGGCAGCGCCAGCAGCCGCGCCATGGCCTCCGCGCCGTCGCGGCGGTGGTAGTTGAGCGCGGTCGCCACCAGCTCGTCGCGCACCGGCAGGCCCGCCTCGGCGAGCGCGAGCCGGTAGCCGGCCAGGCGCTGCGCGGCGGTGCCGCGGCGGGGGTGCGCGCCGATGGCGGCGACCCGGGTGCGGCCGAGGGAGACCAGGTGCGCCACGGCCTCGCGCGCGGCGGCCACGTTGTCGATGCCGACGCGGTCGAACGGCACGTCCACGTGGTGCTCGCCCAGCAGCACCACCGGGACGCCGGGGTCCAGCTCGCCGAAGTCGTGCGTCTCCAGCGCCTCGGGGCTCACGATCGCGGCGTCGACCAGGTGCGGGCCGAGGGAGGCGAGCGTGTCGCGCTCGCCCTCGCGGGTGCCCTCGGTCTGCTCGATCAGCACGTTCCACTCGTGCTCGTGGGCCGCCCCGAGCACGAGGTCCGCCAGCTCGGCGAAGTAGGGCACCACCAGCTCCGGCAGCACCAGGGCCAGGAAACCGGTCCGGCCCCGGCGCAGGTTGCGCGCGCCCAGGTTGGGCCGGTAGCCCGTGACGAGCAGGGCCTCCTCGACCCGGCGGCGGTTCTCGGGCTTCACGAACGCGTAGCCGTTGACCACGTTCGACACCGTCTTCACCGACACGCCGGCCAGCGCGGCGACGTCCTTGAGCGTGGCCAACCGGCGCCTCCGCGAGCTGTCGATCCCGGTAACGACCGGGATCGTAGCCGGCCCCCGCATCCCCTACAACGTTGTAAGCGGCTGTTTCCGAGCTACTGGGGTTGGGTGGGTCGGCGGCTGGTGATGCGGATCATGGACCAGCGGGCCATGGCCTCGTGACAGTGGGGTGGGCGTTCGCGGTCGCGGACGCAGCGGCGGTGTCCGGTGATCCGGGCCAGGCTTCGACGGCCACCGGCAGCCCTGTGGTGTCCACCACGACAGGGCGCTTGCGGCCTCGGGCCTTCTTGCCGCCGTCCCAGCCTCGGGTGGCCCGGTCGACGGTCGCGGCAGCGCGCACCGACTGCGACCACGCACGCCGGATCGGGCAGCAGCGGGTCGAGTCGGACCCGCCGGCGGACTCCCCGCCTTGATCCGGCTACGGCCCTCGCGACTGCTTCCCATGCGGTGGCAATAGCGGTCAGGAAGTGACCTGGATTCGGTCTACCTTGGGTTGACCAGCACGAACAGCGAGGAGCGGAAGTCGTGACGATCTTGGTAACCGGTGCGACGGGTCTGGTCGGGCGGCACGTCGTCGACCGGCTCCTCCAGGCGGGCGCGTCGGTACGGGTGCTCACCCGCACGCCCGCGAAGGCCGTGTTTCCCGAGGACGTCGAGGTCTTCGAGGGCGACCTGCTCCAGCCCCCGTCGCTCGTGGCCGCGCTCGAGGGCGTGGAGAAGCTGTTGCTGTTCCCGCAACCGGAGACCGCGACCGAGGTGGTCGACCTGGCCAGGGAGGCGGGTGTGCGGCGCGTCGTCGTGCTCTCCGCCGCGGCCGTGACGCTCGGCTTCGACACCGCCTACCACGCCCGGGTCGAGCGTGCGGTCGAGGAGGCCGGGCTTGAGTGGACGCACGTGCGGCCCGGCGAGTTCATGACGAACATGCTGCCGATCTGGGGGCCGATGATCAAGGAGTCGCGAATGGTGCGTTATCCGTTCGGCGACGACCTCGGCGCCGCCCCGATCCACGAAGCGGACATCGCGGACGTCGCCGCGGTGGCACTGTTGGAGGACAGGCACATCGGCAAGGCGTACACGCTGAGCGGTCCCGAGCAGCTCTCCGTGCGCCGGCAGGTCGGGGCCGTCGCCGATGTGCTCGGTGAGGAGGTGCGCTACGAGGAGGTCTCCCGCGAGGAGGCGCGTGACATCCTCCGGGCGATGGGAGGCTTTGCCGCCCAGAGCGCCGACCTGCTGCTCGGGTTCGTCGACTACGAGGGCGGCGCGGGCGGCGGTGACAACGGCTATTCCGACCAGGACTACTCGGGTCTGATGAAGCCGCTGCCGGGCTATGGGGCGGCCACCGGCAAGGACGGTCGCACCTATGCGCAGTGGGCGCGCGATCACGTGGAAGACTTCCGTTGACCCTCGACCTGCCGTCGAGATCGCCGGTCCGGCCATTCCGCCGAACCCCCAGTGCCCGCTCGACACACTGGGCGTCGGTGACGTCGGTGGGACACCGGCTCGTCCGTCGGGCGGGCTGGTGAGAGGTCGCCGGACGGCAGCAGAGGGCACCCGCGGTGGAACCACCCGCGGGCATCGGACTCGAGCTCGGAAACGGGCACTGAGAACGGAGTGGCCCACGTCACCGGTCAGCTCAGGCGGGCGAGCAGGGAGAGGCTGCGCCCCATGACCAGGTCGGTGGCGGCGGCGTCGTGCGCGTCCAGGCTGCTGTCGGTGAACAGGTGACTCGAACCGCGATAGGTGAACAGCTCGGAGTCGGGGACCAGCCCGACCAGCTCCCGCATCACGTCGAGGTCGCCCCACGCGTCCTCGTCGTTGACGTGCGCCTGCACCGCCACGCCGTCGGGCCAGGAGGGCGCGAACGCCGTGGCGGGCACCGCGCCGTGGTACAGCAGGACGGCCAACGCGCCGGGCCGGGTCTGGGCGAGCCGCTGCGCCGGCACGGCCCCGAGGGAGAACCCCGCCTAGACGACCCGGTCCGGCAGCCCGGCCACCGCCTCGGCGCCGCGCCGGGCCACCGCGTCGAAGCCGACCTGCTCGACGTGGGCCGTGCCCTCCTCCAGGGTGGCGAACGTCCTGCCCCCGAAGAGGTCGGGGGAGGTGACCCGGTGACCGGCGGCGCGCAACCGGTCGGCGAAGGCGTGGACGCCCGGGGTGAGACCTTGGGCGTGGTGGAACAGGACGACATCGGTCATGGCGGTCCCCGGGAGCGGTCGGTGGTCGGTGGTGGGCGGTCGATGGTCGGCGGTGGTCGGTCGGCGGTCGGCGGCGTGGAACGGGGGTCCCCCTGCCGGAGGGGACCCCCGTTCTTGATCCTGCCGGCGGGGTACGACAATTCCGGGGCGCCGGATGCGGCTATCCACACCCCGGCACTCCAACACCCCGGTGCCTCGGTGCCTCAGCAGGAGCGGTCGAGTTCGGCGCCCGCCGGCGCGAACTCCAGCCGCACGTCGTTCGACCTCGGCAGCACCAGCGCGACCCCGTCGCGGCGGTTCCACCCCTTCGGCAGCAGGAAGCTCTGCCCGGCCGACTGCAGCACCAGCACGAGGCCGTCGTAGCGGAAGCGGTACATCGCGTCGGGAGCGGTGCACCGCGTCACGTGCACCCCGGGTCCCCGCACCTCGATGTCGTTGGTGCTGAACAGGACCGTCTCGGGCATGGTGGCGAGCTTCGTCTCGTACTCGTACGCCCGCGCCTGCCCGACCGCCGCCGAGTAGTCGTTGACGGCCCAGAACAGGCCGATGGTGGCGAGCACGAACGTGAACGTCCACTGCAGCACCGGCACGACCCCCGTGACACGCCCGCCCACGCGGTCCTGGTGCAGCCGATCGGCCACCGGGAACAGCACGACGCCCACCGCGACGCACAGGCCCGGCAACCCCGCCACCTCGTAGAGCAGCGAGGGCACCGCGACCCCGGTGAGGCCGAGCAGCACCAATCCCGACCCCAGTGCGACCAGCGTCGGGACGGCTCGCCGCACCAGCGCCCGCCACGTCCTCGGCGCGAGCAGGGACCGCAGCAGGCGGTACGCCCACAACGCGGTGAGCCCCGCGGCCGACACGGCCGTCAGCGGCACGAACATGCCGTCCGCGCTGCGGATCAGGAAGTCCGGCGCGGCCAGGCCCAGCACGGAGTAGTGCACGCCGAACCACTCGCAGAAGAACGTCGCGTGCCGGGTGCCGAAGTAGAACAGCAGCGCGGTCAGCACGGTGGTCGGCGCGAGCAGGGAACCGAAGACCTTCAGCGCCCGGGAGGGCGCGTCGTCCCGCGGTGCGGAGGTCGTGGCGCGCACGGCTCACACCTCGGGGCACCGGTCGTTGTTGACGACGAAGGTGATCGTGCCGCCCTCGCGCAGCGGGTCGGGGACGATGATGCCCTTGGGCGCGACGACGCAGTCCTGCTCGCTGACGAAGCTCTCGTCGACCTGCAGGTGGTACCCCACGCACAGCGTGCCGCCGGGGCACTCCGCGACCAAGAGGCTCTTCACGCCCGGCCAGACATCGGCGAACGGTTGACCGGTCCGTTGCTCGATCGACTTGCGCAGGTCGTCAGGCAGCACCCAGCGGTCCGGCGGCTTGGGCGGTGGTGGTGGCGGCTTGGGTGGCGGTGGCGGTGGCGGTGGAGGTGGGGGCGGTGCCGCGGTCGTCGTGGTGCGGTGCGGCTCCGGCGCGATCACGGTGGTCGGTGGCGGGGCGCTCGTGGTCGTCTCGTCGGCGGTGGTCGTGGGGGCGGTGGTCGAGGTCGGGGTGGTGGTGCGCGGTGCGACTGCGGGGCTTTCCGGCGACGGGGGCCTGCCGCACGCGGCGACCAGCCCCACGGCCAGGAGCCACACGGCGGTACGACTGTTCATGGCTGCACCTCCTGTACGGGGGAGGAGGTGCTGAACGGAGTAGCTGATACACCCGATCGGTACGCCCATTCGGGTGATTCGAGCACGCTCGGTAGATCAGGCCGCCACGCCGACGAAGTCCGCGAGCCTGCGCAGGTCGCCTTTCACCGAACGTCGTTCGCGCCGGAGCATCCCGCGCAGCATCGAGTGGACCCGACCGGTGTAGAGCAGTTGTTCCGGGGCGAACGCCCTGGCCGCGTTCAGCGCGTCAAGGGCTTCGCGGTCGTGTCGTCGCAAGTAGTGGGCCCAGGCGATGGTGATCAGATGTGAGGTCTTCCGCCCGGACAGCACCTCCGGGAGGCTGTCGTAAGGAACGCCGTCCGCCAGCTTGATCGCCGCTGTCGGGTCGCCCAGTTCGAGTGCGAGCCACACGCGGTGGATGGCGATGTTGGTGGGTCCGAAGGCGAGCCAGAAGTCGTTCCGGTCGCCGGTCCTCTCCGCTACCCGGGAGGCTTCGTCGAGGTAGTCGCGCACTGCTCGGTGGTCGCTGAGCGTGGCAGCGCCTATGGCGCCCCGGAGCATGAGTGCCCCGTACATGCTGTGGGACTGGGGAGAGTCGAGGCGGGAGCGCAGGGCGTCGGCCGCGGCAATCGGAGCGTCGGTCGATTCGGTGAGGCGACCGGTGTGGCGCAGGATGATCGACAGCGGCCAGGCCCCGTTCGCGATCAGGAGCGGGTCGCCGGATTCCTCGGCGGCGCGCATTGAACGCTCAGCGGCAATCCAGGCCAGGTGCGGTTCGCCCATTTGATCCAGCAGACTGGAGGTTGTCCGGTATACCAGCGCTTGCAGTCCGGCTGCCTCCCGCTTCTGCTCTTCGCCCTCGGCCAGGTGCTTCAAGTGCCACGAATCCGCGATCATGCCGGGGATGAGCGGAGCTTTGTCGGACAACCGCGACATCATCGTGTACCGGTAAGCCCTCTCGATGCGGGTCCGGAGGTGCTCCGGCGCAACGGGTTCCCTGTCCGGCACGCCGACCAGTGAAGCGATCCCGTTGTAGCGCATCATCGCCGCTTCGACGGCCGGGATGACGGTGGGAGCGGTGCCGAGCGAGTCCCTGCGCCTCGCCGTCGTCCGGAAAGGGCCTGGCAGCAGTGCTGATGGGGGAATTCGCAGGGCATCGGCCACCGCGACGATGGTGGACAGCTGTCCACCTCTCGTTTACCGTTCTCGATCTGTCGGAGCCACTCGGTCGTGCGTCCCCCGACCAGGCCGCACAACACCTCTTGGGCCATGCCTTGTCGCTTGCGGTAGTAGGCAATGCGATCGCCTACTGTGGCTTCGTTGTCTGGCCGCATAAACCGAGAGTACCCATCTCGACCTGGCAAGTTGGACCCCCAAAAGGGTTTTGGGGTTGACCGCGGAAGTGGATCTAGCGTCCCCGCTGCGGGAAATCCGGCGCAAGTCGGATTGGCAGGCGAAGGAACTGCTGAAAGAACTGGGCTGGTCCGCGGGCAAGCTGTCCAAGCTCGAATCGGGCATGCGCGGCACCGGGGAGCGGGACATCGTCTACCTGCTGGGCGTCCTCCACGCGAGCAAAGAGGACCGCGAACGCGTGTACGACGTCCTCTCGACGGGTGCCCGGCACGCCTTCGTCCGCCGCCACGACGCCGACGGCAGCACGCGGTGCATGAGGGTCCACGAGGAAACGGCGGTCTCGGTCACCACCTACGAACCCTTCACGATCCCGTCGCTCGCCCAGACCTGGGACTACGCGCTGGCCCTGACCGGCAGCGAGGGCGCCGCCGACTCCCGGACCCGTCGCAAGGACGCGGCGCGGGCGCGGGCGATGGGTTCCGGGGGGGCAGCGGTGGCGCTTCTACGTCCACGAGTTCGCCCTGCGCACGGTCGTCGGCGGCAAGGACGTGATGCGCGACCAGGTGCTGGACCTCACGCCGGCCACCGGCATGCCGAACACCTCGGTCAACGTCATCCCGCTGGCCGCGGCGGTGGACGCGCACGTGCTGCGACCGGCGACCCTCATGGACATGGGGCACTTCGCCAGGGCGGTCGCCTGCGTCGAGGCGGACTCCGCCACCGCCTTCTACGACGATGACGCGATCGTGCGGGAGTTCCGGGACAAGGTGCGGGCGCTCGCGGAAGTGGCCCTGGGCGACGACGAATCGCGGACCCTGCTCGCCCGGTGGGCCGACTTCCACGACCGGAACCCGTGAAGTCCCCGACCCGGAGACCGCATCACCAAGAGGTGACAGGACCCCTTACGCGGCCTTCGCGCCGTCCAAGCCGTCCGGCTCGGCGGTGGCGGCGGCGGGACCGCGACCCCCGCCGGTCCGGTCCTTCAGCGCGAACGCGATCGCGGCCAGCGTCAGCAGGGCGAACGCCGGGTAGGCCCAGCCGATCAGCGACAGCCACCCGGGCCGGGTGATCGTCCAGATCGTCGGCTGCCGGTCGAGCTGGAAGGCGATCAGGTCCCAGAACATGATCGGGCACCACAGCACCAGCAGCGTCCACCGCGCCCACGGCACCACCCGCGAGTGCGCCAGCCAGATCAGCAGCGGACCGACCCACACCCAGTGGTGGTCCCACGAGATCGGCGACAGCAGCAGCCCGAGGAACTGCACCACCAGCACGCCGAGCAGCGCGTCGCGCGCCCGCACCGCCGACCGCAGCGCGAACCCGGCCAGCACGACCGACACCACCGCGGCCAGGACCCACGGCCACGTCATCCCGACGTCGTGGCCGAGGGTCCGCGACAGCGCCCCGCGCAGCGACTGGTTGTGCGCGGTGGCGATCGGGCCCACCCGGTCGGCCGCGCCGAGCAGCTCGAACCAGTAGCGCCTCGCCTGCTCCGCGTCCACCAGGAAGCTCAGGCCGACGCTCACCGCGAACGCCACCACCGACCACGCCGCGGCCGCGAACCTGCGCGTGGCCAGGAAGTACAGCCCGGAGATGGCGGGCACCAGCTTCACGCCCGCGGTCAGCCCGATGCCCGCGCCCGCGACCCGCGGGTCCCGCGCCACCATGGCCGCCAGCACCACGGCCGCCAGCACCAGGTTGATCTGCCCGAACTCGAAGGTGTGGTAGACGGGCTGCATCCACAGCAGCACCGCGGTCCACAGGATCGCCCGCCGCCGCCACAGCCGGGGCTCCTCGGTCCACCCCGCGCCCGCCACCAGGCGCAGCGACACGCGCACGAGCCAGTACAGGCACAGCCCGGACAGCAGCCGGAACGCCCACTGCGCCACCACCCACGGCAGCCACGTCATGGGCAGGAACACCAGCGCGCCGAACGGCGGGTAGGTGAACGGCAGCGGGAAGTCGGGCGGCGAGTGCGGCGAGGTGACCTGGTAGAGGTCGCCCTCCAGCACGTGCGGCGCGAGCGCCCAGTACACGTACAGGTCGATCGTCTCGTTGCCGAACCCGGTGACGATGGTCCAGGCGCGGACGACCGCGGAGGCGATCAGCAGCCACGGCGCGACGGTCAGCAGCCGCCTCTCCAGGGTGACCAGGGCGGACGGTTCAGAGGGCACTGCGCTCGGCCTTCGAGGTCGTCGGTGTCGTCGAGGTCGTCGGGTTCGGGGGGACGGTCCCGCCGCGGAGCAGCCGGGGCATCACCGCGAGGGTGAGCAGCCCGAGCGCCGGGTAGGCCCAACCGAGCGCGGCGAGCGGCCACGGCCGGGGGATCTCCCAGATGGACGGCTGCCGGTCGATCAGGAACGTGATCAGGTCCGCGCCGGTCACGACGACCCACGCCGCGGCGACCGACAGGGCCGGCCACCCCCGCCGCGCCACGCCGTGCACCAGCCACAGCACCAGCGGGATGACCCACAGCCAGTGGTGGCTCCACGAGATCGGCGAGAGCAGCAGCCCGAACAGCTGCACGGCCACCACGGCGGCCAGGGTGTCGCCGGCCCGCACCGCGGCGCGCAGCGCGAACCCGGTCAGCACCGCCGACACCGCCACCGCCAGCAGCCACGGCCAGGACGTGCCCACGTCGTACCCGAAGGTCCGCGACAGCGCGCCGCGCAGCGACTGGTTGATCGCCGAGCCCACCGGGCCCACCCGGTCGGCCGCGCCGAGCAGCTCGAACCAGTAGCGCCACGAGTCGCCGGCCGAGGCGACGAAGCCCAGCGCCACCGTGACCGCGAAGCCCGCCACCGACCACGCCGCGGCCGCGAACCTGCGCGTGACCAGGAAGTACAGCCCCGAGATCGCGGGGGTCAGCTTCAGCCCGGCGGCGACGCCGACGCCGAGGCCGGCCACCGCCTGGCGGGTCGCCACCATCGCCGCGAACGTGCCCGCGACCAGCACCAGGTTGATCTGCCCGAAGTCGAGCGTCTTGCGCACCGGCTCGCACCACAGCGCCAGGCCGGTCCACAGCAGCGCCCGGCGCGACCAGGTGGCGTCGTAGGGCTGCCCGGCCCGGGAGGCGAGCAGCCGGAGCGCCGTGCGGACCAGCCACCACAGGCACACCAGGGACAGCACCTGCCACAGGACGCGCGCGGCGAGCCACGGCAGCGACGAGATCGGCAGGAACACCAGCGCCGCGAACGGCGGGTAGGTGAACGGCAGCGGGAAGTCCGCCGTGAACGGCATGTTGATCGAGTAGAGCTGGTCGGTCAGCAGGTTCGGCGCGAGGCTCCAGTAGACCTTGAGGTCGATCATGCCCCAGTCCGCCGGGTTGCCCAGCCGCCACGCGTACCAGCCCAGCGACAGGCACAGCACCAGCGGCGCGAACCTGAGCAGCTTCTCCTCGGCCGCGTGCGCCCGGTCAGCCACCCGTGCCCCCGCGCCGCCGGCTCTCGGCCACGTCCGCCCCCTCGTCGACGCCGGTGAGGTCGACGTCCTCGAAATCCATCTTCTCCAGGTCGGCCAGGTCCTTGAGGTCGGCGGCCGAGAGGTCCACGCCCGGCAGGGCGACGCCGTTCGGCAGGGCGACCCCGCCCGGGGCGGCGCCGGCGGCCGGACCCGCGAGCGGGTCGGGGTCGCTCCGGAGCAGCGCCCGGCCCACCCACACGCCGACCAGGACGGTCAGGGCCAGGTAGGGCCACCACACCCAGGGGTTCATCGAGCCGTAGGTCCACCGGGCGACGATCGTGCCGTCGGGCAGGGTGACCAGCACCATCCACACCGAGACGCCGGCCACGACCGCGAGCCACCTGTCCTGCCACGCGAACACCGCGGCCAGCGCCAGCGCCCAGGTGAAGTACCAGGGGAGCACCGACGGGGCGAGCACGGAGGCGGCGAGCAGGGCGATCGCGGCGCGCCGGACCGCTTCCGCGCCGCCCTCCCGGGCCAGCCACCACTGGCGGACGAGCACGGCGGCCAGCACGTACATGCCCGCCGACCGGAAGAAGCCGAGGAAGCCCTCGTAGGTGAACGCGCCGAAGTGGCGGCCGACCGCGTGGTAGGTGAGCTCCGCCACCGCGCAGGGCAGCGACATCCAGGTCAGCAGCGGCGTCTGCGAGCGCAGCACGTCGATCCAGCCCAGGTCGACGCCCGCCACCAGGGTGGACAGGGCGAACACGACCGCGAAGGCCCCGCCGCCCGCGACCGCGCCCTTGACGAAGCGGTGCCGCGCGGGGCCGGACATCCGCGCCACCCACACCCACACCAGGAACGGGGCGACCAGCAGCGCCGTGGCCTTCACCGCGGCGGCCAGGGCGAGCACCGCGAACCCGAGCACGTGCCTGCGGTCGAGCACCAGCAGCACGCCGACGGCCATCAGGCCGACCATCAGGATGTCGTTGTGCGCGCCGCCGATGCCCACGGCCACCACCAGCGGGTTGGCCACGGTCAGCCACAGGGCCACCGGGGCGCGCCCGCCGAGGTGGCGGGTGAGGCCCGGGATCGCCCAGGCCAGCAGCACCAGCCCGGCGAGCACGGCCAGGCGCATGAGGATGGCGCCGAGGATGACGTTGTCGCCGAACACGGCGACCGTGGACTTGGCCAGCAGCAGGAACAGCGGCCCGTAGGGCGACGGCGTGTCCTGCCACAGCCCGGCCACGTTGCCGCTCAGCGGCAGGTCCAGCGCCGACGCGCCGGTCGTGTAGGGGTCGAAACCGCGCAGCGCGACCGCGCCCTGGGCCAGGTAGCTGTAGACGTCCCGGCTGTAGAGGGGCGGGGCGATGACCAGCGGCGCGGTCCAGGCCGCGGCGGTCAGCGCCACCGCGCGACCGCCGATCCGCCCGGTGCGCACCAGGCGGCCGAGCCGGACCCACGACACCACCATGAGCGCCAGCCCCGCGTACAGGACGGCGAAGGCGAGGTCGTGCCCGTGGCCGTAGCGCATCGCGTTGAGGAACGTGCCGCTCAGCAGCGGGTCCCGCCGGACGACCGCGCCCGCGCCCAGGCCGCCGAAGGTGATCAGCACAGCGCCGAGCACGCCCGGTCGCAGCACCCTCGAAGGGACCTGCCGGAACAGCGTCAGCCACGCATTCAGCCGGGGAGGGAGCAGTTCCGCCCGCTCGGCACTTCCGCTCAGATCAGCGGTCACAACCGGATCCACCTCGTTGATCCCGGGATCGGTCCGCGTACACGCCGACGGGGCCGGGTGTGCGCGGCACCGTCGCTGAGATCAGGGACGTGTGGGGCCATAACCAGGAATCTTGGCACGACAGTCCACCGTAGATGACACGGACCGGCCTTTTATCCTTGTCGTTACAAAGCGGTGTGACGATCCCCACTGGAACGCAACCTCGGTGGGAGGTGCGTCAGGGGGCCCGCCCGGGTCCCGCGCGGGGGCTCCCGCGCTCCGGCGGCGGTGGGGTCGGACCGGCGCGCCCGAGACCGGAAGGGCAGGTCACGGGCTGTTCCACCACTGCGGCGCACGACGCGGTCCAGGTCACCAGAGTGCCTTACCCCGGTTCGGGCGGCGCCAAACCCGGGCGTGGTCGGACGGGCCGGGTCCTTCCGTGACCGACGAATTGGCCCCTTCGCGAGGGTGTTTGACGTCATGGCTGTGACGAACGGGGCCGCCCTCGCGGGCGCGGTGTCACACCGTTGCCCGCGAGGGCGCATTTACGCGGATTCACCTGTCGCGCGGGATTGCACGATTCACCTGATCGTGTAATAACTTTCGTGTTGCGGGTGTCGTGTGCCATGAGCCAGGACGGATCGCGCGAGCCACACCAGCGCCGCCCCGACCACCACGTGCAGCGCGCTGGTCAGCGGGGTGTCCGGCAGGCCGGCGGCGAGCGTGAACACCGGCAGCGCCGCCGTGTAGGCCCACGCGGGCACGCGCGGGTGCGCGCCCGCCCGCAGCATGGCCGCGCCGAACAGCGCGCTGCCGACCGCGAAGACCAGGGCGCTGCCCAGCAGGACGACCCGGGTCGGCGCGGCGAGCACCGGGTCGTCCAGGTGGAAGACCACCACGTTCAGCGCGTAGGCCGCCGCGCCGTACAGCCCCAGCCCGACGGTGTTGACCGCGTAGCCGACGACGCCGAGCGCCGTGCGGGGCTGGGTCAGGTGCAGCGCGGTCACCAGGGGGGCGGCGAGCGCCGGCGACACGCCGACGAGGAGGCTCGTCGCGGCCGTCTCGCCGGTGAACGCCTCCACCGCGCCGGGCAGCGCGATCAGCAGGCCGGACAGGGCGCCGCACCAGGCGCCGAACCGCAGCAGGAAGCTCATGCGGCGGACGCTATGGCCGCGGGCGGCGCCGGGGTCAGTGCCGACCGGCCGGACCGGGGGTGCCGATCGGCACGTGCCCCTCGGCACGTCCCCGGACCCGGGCCCGGCACGTAGCCTGCCCCCGTGCGCCGTGTGCCGTGGTTGACGCCCCTGCTGTGCGGGGTGGTGCTGGCGGCCGGCGCCTACGCCGGGGTCGCCGGGCTCGGCGAGACCCGCTGGGCGCCGTTCGCGCTGGGGCTGGCCGCCCTGGTCCTGGTGGACCGGGCGCGGTGGGCGCCGGGGCTCGTGCTGGCCCTCCAGGCCGGGCTGGTGGTGCTCGTCGCGTCCGCCGACGGCTCGGGGATGGCGCGCGTGTTGTTCCTGCTACTGCCGTTCGGGGCGTACTTCGCGTTCGGCCGCGCGGTCGCGGTCGCGGTGGGCCTCGGGTGCGGCGCGTGCCAGGTCGTCGCGTTCCAGCTCACCGCGCCCGGCTGGGCCCGGTCCGCCGAGCACGTGTCCGACCTGCTGATGTTCGGCATCGGGGTGGTCTTCGCCGTGGTCACCGCGGAGCTGTCGGCCGCCGCCGAGCGCAACCGGGTGGCGCGCGAGGTGCACGACGGCCTCGGCCACCACCTGACCGCGGTCGCCGTGCTGCTGGAGCGGGCGGAGGTCTTCCGGGAGCTGGACCCCGGCCAGGCCGACCGGGCCGTGGGCGACGCCCGCGAGTCCGCGCGCCGGGCCCTGGCCGACGTCCGCGCCTCGGTCCGCGCGCTGCGGGGGCCGTTCCGGCTGGCGGACGCGCTGCGGCAGCTCGGGGGCGGTCCGGGCGTGACCGTGGAGTGCTCCGGCGACGAGAGCCGCTACCCCGCCCCGACCCTGCTGGCGCTGTACCGGGCGGCGCAGGAGGGCGTCACCAACGCGCTGCGGCACGCCGCCGGCTCGCCCGTCGCGGTGCGCGTCCACTGCGGGCCGAACCGGGCGGAGCTGACCGTGGTCGACGGCGGGCCGGGGTTCGCCGGGCCGGAGGGGTTCGGGCTGCGCGGGCTGCGGGAGCGCGTCGCCGAGGTCGGCGGCTCGGTCGAGGTCGGCGGTTCGGTCGAGGTGGCGGGCGCCGCGGGCACCACGCTGACCGTGGTGGTGCCCAGGTGAGCGACGTACGCGTGGTCGTGGTGGACGACCAGCGGCTGGTCCGGGAGAGCATCGCCGCCGTGCTCGACCTCCAGCCGGGGATCGCCGTCGTCGGCACCGCGGGGGACGGCCGGGAGGCGGTGGAGGCGACCGGGGCGCACGACCCGGACGTGGTGCTGATGGACGTGCGGATGCCGGTGCTCGACGGCCTCGACGCGCTGGGCGTGCTGCGCGCCCGGGGCTGCCGCGCCCGCGTCGTCGTGCTGACCACGTTCGACGACGAGGAGTACGTGGTCCGCGCGCTCAAGGCGGGCGCGAGCGGCTACCTGCTCAAGGACCGCCCGGCCGCGGAGCTGGCGGCGGCGGTCCGGCTCGCGCACGCCGGCGTGGTCCAGTTCGACCCGGCCGCCGCCGCGCGCCTGGCGTCCGCGCTCGCGCCCGCCGCGCCCGGACCCGGCGACCACGACCTGACCGGGCGGGAGGCGGACGTCCTGCGCCTGGTCGCCACCGGGGCCACCAACCGCGAGATCGCCCGCCGCCTGCACCTGAGCGAGGGCACGGTCAAGAACCACGTGTCCCGCATCCTGACCCGGCTGGGCCTGCGCGACCGCACGCAGGCCGCCGTCTACGCGCGCGACCACGGCCTGGGCTGAAGCGCCGCGGTCGCGCGCCGTCACGCCGGGACCATGCCGGTGAACAGCAGCAGGTTCGGCGAGTCCGCGCCGAGGCCGTTGACCACGCCGGGCGTGGCGTTGGCGCCCAGCGCGGCCGCCACCTGCACGGCCGAGTCGCCGGGGAACCGGTGCCGCCACAGCGCCGCCGCGCCCGCCGCGTGCGCGGACGCCGCCGAGCCGCTGATGGTCGAGTACGCGGTGTCCGACGTGCCCCACGCCGAGGTGATGGCCACGCCCGGCGCCCACACGTCGATGCAGGCGCCCTGGTTGGAGAAGCCCGCCTTGTTGTCGTTCGCGTCGGTCGCGCCCACGGTGGTGGCCAGTGGCGTGCTGCCGGGCGAGAAGCCGCACGCGTCGGCGTTCGAGCTGCCGGACACCACCGAGTAGTGCACGTTCGCGTTGATCGACGCGGTGATGGCGTCGTTGAACGCCTGGTGCTTCGGCCCGCCGGGGGTCATCAGCGCGACCGCGCGCCTGCCGCTCGCCGCCGCGTCCCTGGTCACCCAGTCGATGCCCTGGATGATCTGCGAGTAGGTGCCGGAGCCCTGGCAGTTGAGCACGCGCACGGACACCAGCGCCACGTCCTTGGCCACGCCGGTGGTCCGGCCGCCGACGATGCCGGCCATGTGCGTGCCGTGCCCGTTGCAGTCGTCGCCCGGCGGGGTGACGCCGCCGACGGTGTCCAGGCCCGGCACGGCCGCGCCGTCGAACTCCTGGTGGGTGTAGCGGATGCCGGTGCCGAAGACGTACGCCCGGACGTCCGCGGCGGTGTTGGCGTGGTGGTACTTGGCGTCCAGCGGCAGGGAGCGCTGGTCGATCCGGTCCAGCCCCCACGACGGCGGGGCGGGCTGGACTTCGAGCGCCCGCGCCGAGACGCCGAGGTCGACCTCCAGGTCCTGCGCGACGTAGGCCACGCGCGGGTCGGCGGCCAGGCGGCGGGCGGTCGCGGCGTCGGCGCGCAGGGCGAAGCCCGCCAGGGCGGAGGTGTAGGTGCGGGTGACGCCCCGGACGGCGCCGCGCGTCGCCGCGAGGTCCTGGTGCCGCTCGAGCACCACGATGTAGCTGTCCGCGACGGCGTCGGGGTGCCCGCTGTAGAGCACCGGCGCGGCCGCGTGCGCGGGCGGTGCGACGAGCCCGGCTAAGAGCGCTCCGGCCACCGCGACGTGTCTGGTCCTCATGGCTCCTCCTAGAGCAGGGGTCGGCGGGTGCGCCGACGTCAGGGGAACTCGCCCTTGCACCTCAACACGCGGGGTGTTCCGCGCGGCAGGGCCGATCAGCCGCCGATCACCCATCCGTCGTGTCCGGGTGCGCTCGTTGGGCTGAATGGCTGAACACGTTAGGTTCGGGCTAACGCTCATTCGGGGGACTTCGACAGCAAGGCCACCGACGCGCGCACACAGGGGGAATTGCGCTCATGGCCAGGAAGAAGAACGAGACGCCGAAGTCGCTGCGGCAGTTCGTGCGCACGAAAGGCGCCGGTTACCTGAGCGACCCGAACGTGTCATCCATCGGCATCGGCCACAAGGTGTCCGGCGGTCGGGTGACCGACGAGGTCGCCGTCCAGTTCACCGTGCGGCGGAAGGCCGCGCCCGAGGAGCTGGCCGCGCTCGGCACCGCGCCGCTGCCCGAGGTGATCGAGGTCGACGGCGTGGCCGTGCCCACCGACGTGCTGCAACGCGACTACCGCGTGGAGTTCCGGGTGCTGGGGGACGCGGCCGTCGACCCGCGCAAGACGCGCGTCGACCCCGTGGTCCCCGGCGTCAGCGTGGGGCACGTGCGGGTGTCCGCGGGCACCGTCGGCTGCATCGTGCACGACCGCGAGGACGGCACCCCGTACGTGCTGAGCAACTGGCACGTCCTGCACGGACCGCAGGGCGCGCTGGGCGACGACGTGGTGCAGCCGGGCGTGCACGACGACAACCGCACCGGGCGCAACCGCCTCGGCCGGCTCGTCCGGTCGCACCTGGGCGCGGCGGGCGACTGCGCGATCGCCACCGTCGAGGACCGCGGGTTCGACGCCCGGGTCCACGAGCTGGGTGTCGCCGTGGACAAGCTCGGCGAGCCGGACCTCGGCGACAAGGTCGTCAAGAGCGGCCGCACCACCGGCGTGACGCACGGCGTGGTGCGGCGCGTGGACGTGCTCGCCAAGATCGACTACGGGCCGGGCGTCGGGCAGCGCGAGATCGGGTGCTTCGAGATCGGCCCCGACCGCGCCAAGCCCGCGCCCGACGGCGAGCTCAGCCGGGGCGGCGACTCGGGCGCGGCGTGGGTGTTCAAGTCCGCCAACGGCAAACCGGGCCGCACCCTCGCCGGCCTGCACTTCGCCGGCGAGGCGGCGGGCGACGCGGACGAGCACGCGCTCGCGTGCCTGCCCGGCTCGGTGTTCGAGAAGCTCGGCATCTCGCTCGCGCCGCCGAAGGGCGCGCGGGTGGGGCGCGCGAAGCCGCGCCTCGGCTTCGACCCCGACTTCCTGGGCACGCCGGCGGGCCTGCCGGTGCTGGGCGAGCGGACGCGCGCCGACGCGGTCGAGCTGGACGGCGGGCCGGTCATCGACTACACCCACTTCTCGCTCGCCCAGTCCAAGTCCCGGCGCTTCGCCTTCTGGGTGGCGTGGAACATCGACGGCGCCGGGCTGAAGAAGATCAACCGCACCGGCATCCCGTTCGTCCTCGACCCGCGCGTGCCCGCCGAGCACCAGGTCGGCGACGAGCTGTACCGGGGCAACCGGCTCGACCGGGGCCACCTGGCGCGGCGCGCGGACCTGCTGTGGGGCCCGGACGCCGAGCAGGCCAACGTGGACTCGTTCTACTTCACCAACATCACGCCGCAGATGGACGACTTCAACCAGAGCGCGCGGCGGGGCCTGTGGGGCAGGCTGGAGGACGCGGTGCTCGCCGACGCCGAGGTGGACCGCCTGCGCGTCAGCGCCTACGGCGGCCCGGTGTTCCACGCGGACGACCGGGTCTTCCGCGGCGTGGCCCTGCCGCGCGAGTACTGGAAGGTGATCGTGTTCGCCTCGGGCGGCGCGCTCACCGCGCGGGCGTTCCTGCTGACGCAGAACCTGGACCAGTTGGAGTCGCTGGAGTTGGACGAGTTCCGGGTGTTCCAGGTCAAGGTGGCCGAGGTGGAGGAGCGGTGCGGGTTCGCCTTCCCGGACGAGGTGCGGGCGGCGGACGCGCTCGTCCTGCCGTCGTCGACCGACGAGCGCGCGCCGCTGGGAGCCCTGACCGACATCGCGTGGTAGCTCAGGCGCCGTGGACGGTGAGGGTGGTCGGCCCGGTCACCGAGGCCACCCCGCCGGCCAGGCACCGGAGTGCGTTCGGCGTCACCAGCGTGATCACCTGCTCCGCCCCGGCCGGCGCGAACCCGCCCGCCGTGATCACGCCCGTGTTGACCACCACGACCTGACCGGCCACGGCGCTGGAGGTGACGTTGTACCGGAAGTCGCTCGGCGTCGTGCTCCCGCCCCAGGTGAACGTGCGGAAGGCCGACCCGGAGTCGAACAGCACCAGGCAGGACGCGTCGAGCGTGAACGTCTCCTCGTAGGTGGCGGTGACCGCGTCCGGGTGGGTGCAGGTGGTGTAGACCCCGCTGACGGTGACGGTCGTCGGCCGCGTGGCCAGGGTCAGCGGCGGGTCGTAGGTGGTGACCTCCGTGCCCAGGCACACCTGCTCGACCCCGGCCGCGTGGGCGGGCACGGCGACCAGCGCACCCGCCGCGGCGAGGAGGAGCGCCGCGGCGAGGCGGAGCGGTCGTGACGTCATCATGGTTTCGTCCTCCTCGGCGCGACGGGTGGCACCGGTGAGTTCGCCCCGCCGGCCCGGCCGTTAGCGGACCCGGGGCCGCACCACCCGGTCGGCGGTGCGGTTCCCCGCACCGGCCGGGGACGACGCCGGACGCGGCGTTCAGCGCACCGGCAGCGGGTAGTCGGGCAGCTCGACCGAGTCGTGCAGCCGGGCGCCCGCCCGGTTGAGGCGGACCAGCGCCCGGCTCAGCGGCCGGGGCAGGTAGCCCATGGCCCGGAAGCCCTGCCGCAGCAGCCACAGGTCGCGGGGCGTGGCGGGCACCAGGCGCTTCGCCGCGTCCACCGCGAACGCCCGGCTGCCCCGGACGTAGTCGGCGATCCGCGCCTCGTAGGCGGGGAACGCGCGCGTGTGGTCGCCGCCGGCCGCCGCGAGTTCGCCGGCCAGCGCGTACGCGCCGACGACCGCCAGGCTCGTGCTGCCGCCGACCGCCGGACCCGGGCAGTAGCCCGCGTCGCCGACCAGGGCGACCCGGCCGCGCGTCCACGTGTCCAGCCGCAGCTGGGTGACCGAGTCGAAGTAGAAGGCGCCGTCGGGGTGGTCGAGCCACCGGTCCACCTCGTCGTCCACCCCGGCGAACGCGGCGCGCAGCACTTCCCGCTGCCCCGGGACGTCGCGGTGGTGGAGGTCCAGCGGGCCGGGCGTGCGGAACAGGAACACCGCCCGCGCGTCCGGCAGGTGGCGGGCGCTGTAGGCGGCGGCGATCCGGCCGACCTCGGCGTGGGCGACGGCCCGGTCCGCCGGCGCGAAGTGCTTCGGCAGCGACCGCACGGCCACGTGCGCGCCGATGAAGTGCTCGGGCACCTCGCCGAACACCAGCCGCCGGACGGCGGAGTGCAGGCCGTCCGCGCCGACGACCAGGTCGAACCGGCGCGGCGCGCCGCGCTCGAACGCCACCTCGCCGTCCGCGGAGACCGAGGTGACCGAATCGCCGAACACGTACTCCACGTCGTCCCGCGTGGCGCCGTGGAAGATCTCGGCCAGGTCGTCGCGCATGACCTCCACGTGCCGGTCGGCCAGCGCGCCGAACAGGCGGCCCAGGTCGACCTCGACCGGGCGCTTCCCCCGGCTGCGCAGGGACATCCACCCGGTCCCGGTCGCCCTCTCCAGGACCTGCGGCAGCACGCCCATGCGCTCCACGACGTCCATCGCGGGCCGGAACAGGTCCACCGCGTGACCGCCGGTCTTGCGCAGCGCCGGCGCGCGCTCCACCACGGTCACCTCGTACCCGTGCCTGGCCAGCCACCACGCCAGCACCGGCCCCGCCACGCTCGCGCCGGAGATGAGCACCCCCATGC
>NZ_JBHWIE010000022.1:0-58773 GCF_042732085.1 Actinosynnema sp. NPDC059797 | reverse complement strand
AGGGCCGAGCGGAACTGGGTGACCAGCTGGAACCGGCGCAGGAAGATCTGGCCCATGCTCGGCGCGTACTGCCGCAACGGCTCGTTCTCGCTGGTCGCCCGCACCGCCACGTCCGCGCGCTGGAGCAGCGCGTCGGGGTCGTACTCCTCGATCTCGGCGTCGGCGGTGGTGGCCCAGCCGACCACCGCGCCGGCCTCCACCGTGAGCCGGTCGACCGGGTAGGGCATGGACAACGCCGCCCGCAGCCGCTCGGCGATCTCCTGCACGCACCCGGCCTGCCGGTCCAGCAGCAGCACCGCGAACGCACCGCCCTCCAACCGCGCCAGCGGCACCTCCGGCCCCAGCTCGTCGCGCAACCGCCGACCCGCGGCCACCACCATCCGGTTGGCCCACGCCTGCCCCAGCGCGTCGGACACCGTCGACAGCACGTCCAGGTCGATCCGCAGCACCACGGCCGTCTCCGCCTGGCGCATCGGCTCCGTGGCCGCCTCCCGGAAACCCGGCCGGTTCAGCAGACCGGTCAACGGGTCGTGGTAGGCGTCGTGGCGCAACCGCGCCAGCAACCGCCGGTTGTCCACCGCGGTGGACAGGTGGCTGGCCAGCGTGCGCAGCAGCTGGATGTCGGACTTGCCGAAGCCGCGCCACCGGCTGAGCCGGTCGTGCACCTCGACCGCGCCGAGCAGCTGGGTGGCCCCGCGCAGCGGCACCACCAGCGCCTCCTGCGCGTCGCGGCGGGCCAGGGAGTCGGCGACCTCCTCGCCCGCGTCGACCACGCGGAAGTACCGGACCTGCGCGCCGGGCAGCTGGAGCACGGCGTCCTCGCGCAGCACGCGCGGGTCGTCGCGGCGCATCCCCGGCGGCAACGGCTCACCCGCCACGAACGTGCGCATCGGGGCCTGCGGGTCGGTGCGCAGCCGCAGCACCACGCGGTTGGCGTTGAGCTGCTCGCGGATGCGCTCGGCGATCGGCTGCCACTCGTCGTCCTCGGCGCGGCCGTCCCCGTCGTCCGGGGCGGTGCCGCGCGGTCCGGTGGCGTGGCGGCCGGAGCGGGCCACCCGCAGCGAGACCTCGCTGAGCGCCTCCAGGTCGCGCTGCTCGCGCAGCAGGCCCGAGTAGGCGAGGTAGATGGCGGTGATGCCGGCGAAGACCAGGCCGATCAGCAGGCCGCCCCACGGCGCGCGGGTCGCGATCTCGTAGCCGACCAGGCCCGCGGAGGTGTTCAGCAGCGCCACCACGAGCGTCTGGAGCACCAGGCGCAGCGACGGGCCGACCCTCATGCCCTTGCCCATGGTCCGCAGCGCGGTCAGGCCCAGGACGCTGGCCAGCAGCGGCACCGCGATGGTGCCGACGAACGCGCCCGCCCAGACCGGGCCGTCCCGGCCCAGCAGCTGCTTGACCCACTCGGCGACCGCGAAGGCCACCGAGATCTCCATGAACATCAGGCCCGCGTTGTAGACGGCGCGGTCGAGCACTCGGCGGCCCAGCAGCGTGCCGACGCCCGCGACCACGTGCGCGGCCAGCACGACCTCGAACGGCGCCACCAGCAGGCCGAGCACCAGCGGTATCTCGGTGAAGGAGATGGTCCAGGCCACGCCGCTGCGGACGTCGACGTTGATGGCCAGCTGCTCGGCCAGCAGGAACCCGACCACCAGCAGCGGACCGGTCCAGTACAGCTTGCTGTCGGCCTGGTCGTCGGGCAGCCAGGCGCCGACGACGAACGCGGACAGCGCGCCCGCGACGAGGAGCAGGACCGCGAACACGGTGAAAGCGCGGTTCGCCGACCGGGTCGGTGCGTCCGGCGCCATGACCGACGCGTGGTCGGACATCCAGCCTCCTCGTCGGCCGTCGTCTCGGTGGGCCGGGTCGCGGCCTGCGAACTCCTGGCGTGACTGAGGGGTCCCGAACACCGACCAGGACCCCTCCAAGGGTGCCAATGTACCCCGGTCGGATGACGAAATGGCAGGTCGAGTAGCCAATTACCACGAGAAGTAACAGAACGGCCCGCGTGTTGGGCTGCTCGTGGAGCGGCGTTGCCGCCCGTCCGGCGAGCGTGGGAGATCATCCCAGGACCCGGTCACCCCTGCTCGGCGGGGGTGCGGGCCCGGAACCGGTTACGGGACCCCGCAGCGAGGTCGGGCTCCGGGGGCGGACCGTTGCCGACTGCTCACCGAACGTGACCGACCCGTACCCGTTCAGCCGCCCCGGTGACGGCGCCGAGCCGGTCGGCGGCGGTCACCGAGGTACCGGCGCGGCACGGTCCCCGCGCCCCTGCCGGCCATCGCCGCCCGCTCCGAGCCGTGCGCCCGGGGTCCTGGCGCCGCTGCGACCCGTCCGCCACTCGGACCCGGGTCGCGGGCCGGATGAGCGTGCGGCCCGCGCGCGGAACGACCACCAGCCGGTGAGCACCGGCCGACCACGCCCACCGGCCGCCGTGGACGACCCGGCAGCGCGGGCCGGCCCGCTAGACCCGGGCCAGCTCCCGGCCGGGCGCCCGCTCCTCGCGGCGCAGGCCGTGCCGGACGCCGTCCAGCAGCCGCCGCGCCTCGGCCGCCGCCGAGTGCTGCGCCGCGCCGCTGCCGACCGCGTCGCGCAACGCGAGCCAGACCGCGGCCTCGTCCTCGCGGACCGCGGCGAACAGGTGGTGCTGCTCCGGGTAGGGGTGCAGGGCGATCTTGTCGAGCTGGTCGCGCAGCGCGCCCAGGGCGGCCTTGCCCACCCCGCCGGCGGCGACGAGCCGTTCGTACTTGGCGACCAGGTCGACCGAGGCCAGCTCGGACGACGACAGCGGGCCGAAGTTGAGCACCGCGTTCAGCCCGTACTCCAGGTCGTCCGCGGCGTCGAGCAGGTCGCGCGCGTCCGCGGGTCCGCCGGACCGGCGGGCGCGCCGCGTGACGAGCCCGACCGCGACGCCGACCACGAGGGCCGCGAGGCCGATGAGGATTTCGGTCATGCGGCCAGTCTCGGGGCCGGCGAGGGGGCCGCCCGCCCCCGAGTACGACGGTGGGTCGATCGCAGCGCCGACCGGTCGGCGGCAGTTCGGTTGGGCTGAACAGCTCAACCGGTCAGCGCACGGCGTGTCACGCGAAGAGGTGATCTCGCCTGGTCCACCCGAGTGAAGTCGGGGTCGACGGGTACTCGCGGCGCGGGTCGGGGCTCTTACGAAGTGAGGGGAAGCAGGGGATGAAAGGCGCGGGCGAGGGGGTCGCCATGATCGTGGTCGAGGAGTTGTCCGGCAGGGCCAAAGCCGTGCTGCGCGCGGTGGCCGCGGGCCGGGCGCAGGTCACGGGGGGCCGCGAACCCGACCTGTACATCGACGGGTTGCCGTGCTGCGACCAGACGGTGTCGCACGACCTGGTGCACGCGGGACTGCTGAGGGGGCGTCGCGCGGTGGGCTTGGACGAGCGCACGGAGGCCGTGCTGACGGACGCGGGGCGCGCGGCGATCACTTGATCCTCGAACAGACGTTCGAGATGGGTTATGCTGCATTACGAGGCCGGCACGCAAGCGAGAGGAAGCGCTTGCGCGCCGGCCTCACCCGTCCCGCCCCGGGCGGGACCGAGCCAAGCGGGGCCAAGCCACGGCGCGCCACGCGCCAACCCCTCACGAACGGCGTCCCGGGAAGCGAACCCACCAACGCGACCACCCGCGGACGGGGTTCCGGGACAACTCTCCGGGGCCGAACCCCGCCAACGCGACCACCCGCGAACGGGGTCCGGGGGCAGAGCCCGCCGGGCGGGGCCCGGGGGTCGCACCCCCGGAAGGCAAAAAGCGAGGACCCCTGCTCGCGGAATGCGCGAGCAGGGGTCCTCGACGAGCGTGGCGGGTAGAGGATTCGAACCTCTGTAGCTTTCGCGACGGATTTACAGTCCGCTCCCATTGGCCGCTCGGGCAACCCGCCCCGCCCCCGGTCTCCCGGGTGCGGTGGAGACAATACATAAGCCTGTCGGGGCCCGCGCAACCGGGTATCCCCGGTAGGCTTCCGGGCGGTTCGAAGACCCACCGACGCGGAGGTACCGGGCACGTGGCAGACCCGTCGTTCGACGTGGTGAGCAAGGTCGACCGCCAGGAGGTCGACAACGCGCTCAACCAGGCCGCCAAGGAGCTGAGCACGCGGTTCGACTTCCGGGGCACCGGCACGTCGGTCGCCTGGGCGGGCGAGGAGGCGATCGCCTTCGAGTCCGAGACCGAGGAGCGCTGCCGGGCCGCGATCGACGTCTTCCGGGAGAAGCTGGTCAAGCGCGGCATCTCGATGAAGGCGTTCGAGGCGGGCGACCCGGCCGTGTCCGGCAAGGTGTTCAAGGTCACCGGGAACCTGGTCCAGGGCATCTCCAGCGAGAAGGCGAAGCAGATCGCGAAGAAGGTCCGCGACGAGGGCCCGAAGGGCGTCCAGGCGCAGATCCAGGGCGACCAGCTCCGCGTGACCGGCAAGAAGAAGGACCACCTCCAGGAGGTGATCGCGCTGTTGAAGAACTCCGACTTCGGCATCGCCCTCCAGTTCACCAACTACCGGTGACGTCACCGGCGCGCGTTACCTGTCACACGAACGGGTAACGCGTGGTGCCCGCCGTCCGACATCGTGGGTGGTCCGCCGGGGGGCGTCGCGCCGGGCGCGTCGTCCCCGGGAGCTGACCGACGGGGGAACTACCGCGGGGGAAGAGGGCAGATGAAGGGCATCATCCTGGCGGGGGGCAGCGGGACCCGGCTGCACCCGATCACGCAGGCGGTCTCCAAGCAGCTGCTCCCGGTCTACGACAAGCCGATGGTGTACTACCCGCTGTCGGTGCTGATGCTGGCCGGCATCCGGGAGGTCCTGCTGATCTCCACGCCGACCGACCTGCCGCTGTTCCGCCGCCTCCTCGGCGACGGGTCGCAGTTCGGCCTGAGCGTCTCCTACGCGGAGCAGGCCCAGCCGAACGGCCTGGCCGAGGCGTTCGTCATCGGCGCGGACTTCATCGGGGACGACAGCGTGTCGCTTGTCCTGGGCGACAACATCTTCTACGGCCAGGGCTTCTCGCGGCTGCTCCAGCACCACGTCGCCGCGCTGGACGGCTGCGTGCTGTTCGGCTACCCGGTGAAGGACCCCGAGCGCTACGGCGTGGGCGAGGTCGACGCGGCGGGCAGGCTGGTCAGCATCGAGGAGAAGCCGGCCGCGCCGAAGTCGAACAAGGCGATCACCGGCCTGTACTTCTACGACAACCAGGTCGTGGACATCTCCAGGTCGCTCAAGCCGTCGTCGCGCGGCGAGCTGGAGATCACCGACGTGAACCTGACCTACCTGCGCCAGGGCCGCGCGCAGCTGGTCGACCTGGGCCGCGGTTTCGCGTGGCTGGACACCGGCACGCACGACTCGCTGCTGGAGGCGGGCCAGTTCGTGCAGGTGCTGGAGCACCGGCAGGGCGTGCGCATCGCGTGCCCCGAGGAGATCGCGCTGCGCATGGGCTTCATCAGCGCGGACGAGTGCTACGCGCTGGGCGAGAAGCTGGCGAAGTCCGGTTACGGCCAGTACGTGATGAACGTCGCGCGCGAGGTCCGCTAGCCGGGACCGGCGGGCTAGTGGCGCCGGGCCAGTTCCTGGAGCCGCCGCACCCGGTCCGGGATCGGCGGGTGGGTGGAGAACAGCCGGGCCAGCTGCTCACCCGGCCGGAACGGGCTGGCGATCATCAGGTGCGACTGCGCGACCACGGCGGGTTCCGGGGCGAGCGGCGCGGCGCGCGTGCCGTGCTCCAGCTTGAGCAGCGCCGAGGCCAGCGCCAAGGGGTCGCCGGTCAGCTCCGCGCCCGACTCGTCGGCCTGGTACTCGCGGGACCGGCTGACGGCCATCTGCACGATGCCCGCCGCGACGGGGCCGAGCACGGCGATCAGCAGCACGGCCAGCGGGTTGGGCCGGTCCTCGTCGCCGCCGCTGAACACGCTCGCGAACACCGCCAGGTTCGCCAGCGTGCTCACCGCGCTGGCCAGCGCGCCCGCCACGCACGAGATGAGGATGTCGCGGTTGTAGACGTGCGACAGCTCGTGCCCCAGCACGGCGCGCAGCTCGCGCTCGTCGAGCAGCTCCAGGATGCCGGTCGTGCAGCAGACGGCGGCGTTGCGCGGGTTGCGGCCGGTCGCGAACGCGTTCGGCGCGGCCGTGGGGCTGAGGTAGAGCCTCGGCATGGGCTGCCGGGCGGCCTGCGCGAGCTCGCGCACGATGCGGTACATCGCGGGCTGCTCGACCTCGGACACGGGCCGCGCCCGCATGGCGCGCAGCGCGAGCTTGTCGGAGTTGAAGTACGCGTAGGCGTTCACGCCCAGCGCCACCAGCAGGCCGATCAGCAGGGCCGTCCGCCCGAACAACGCGCTGATCGCGATGATCAACGCGCTCATGGCGCCGAGCAGCAACGCGGTCTTCAACCCGTTGTAGTGCTTGTGCACGTTGCTTCGCCTCCGGCTGTTCTACGTCCTCCCCCTCAACGCGCCCGGCCGGCCGGGGGTTCCGGCGCCGGGTCGCGCCGGCCGGCCCGCGGTGCGCTCCGGTGCGGGCTCGGCGCCCGGGTCTAGCGGGGGCGGCGGCGGGACGTGCGCGACCCACGTGCCCAGCACGTCGCGTTCCTGGACGAGTTCCGCGACGGCGTCCTCACCCGCCGGTGTGCCCGTGCCGGGGTAGGAGAAGTCGGGCGCCCAGTGCAGGGCGTCGAACGGGCACGCCTCCACGCAGATCCCGCAGTACAGGCACGAGCCGTAGTCGATGGCGAACCGGTCGAGCACGTTGCGGGCACGCGGGCGGGCCGAGCCGGGCACCTGCTCGGTCTCGGTGTGCGAGTCGATGTGGATGCACCAGTCGGGGCACTCGCGGGCGCAGATCATGCACACCGTGCAGTTGGCCTCCAGCAGCGCGATCACGCCGCGGGTGCGCGGTGGCAGGGCGGCCTGCTCCGGGGGGCCGTCCGGGGCGTCGTCGGGCACGCTGCCGGGGACGCTGTCAGGGGCGCTGTCAGGGGCGTCGGTCACCGGTATCCTCCTCGTATCGCGGTCCCCACGACGGGTCGGGGACGCCGGGCGGCGCGGTGCGCCGGCGGCTGGGCGCGGACGTGCCGTCCTCGCCGGGTTCGAGCCGCCCCGGCCACGGCCGCACCACGCGGGAGGCCAGCACGAAGTCCTTGCGCAGCGGGTGGCCGCCGAAGCTGTCGGGCAGCAGCAGGTGGGCGGCCTCGCGGTCGAGGGCGAGGCCGAACATCTCGGCGGCCTCGCGCTCGTGCCACGCCGCGCCCGCCCACAGCCCCGCCACGCTCGGCAGCGCGTCGTCCGGACCCAGTTCGGTGCGCAGCAGCACGCCGTCCTTGGTGCCGGGGTGCAGCACGTGCAGCAGCACGGCGTGCCGCCGGCCGGCCGCGCCCGGCCGGCCCGCGTCCTCGACGCCGAGCCAGTCGAACTGGGTGCAGCCCAGCTCGTCGCGCACGTGGCGGGCCGCCTCGGTCCACGAGTCGAGCGGCACGTGCGCGGTGCTCTGCCCGAACGCCGACTTCACCTGCGCGCCCGGCACGCGCGCGGCCAGGTCACCCGACGCGGCGCTCACGAGATCAGCCGGTGGAGCGCGGCGAGGCCGTCCAGCAGCGCCTCGGGGCGCGGCGGGCAGCCGGGGACGGCGACGTGGACGGGCAGCACCTGGTCGATGCCCTTGGTGACGCTGTAGGAGTCCCAGTACGGGCCGCCGGTGTTGCTGCACGCGCCCACGGACAGGACGTACCGGGGCTCCGGCATCTCCTGGTACGTGGCGATCACCGCGGGCAACATGGCGTCGGTGACCGTGCCGGACACGACGAGCACGTGGGCCTCGCCCGCCGCGTGCACCGGGTCGACCCCCAGGGCGGCGAGCTGCTCGGGGCGGTGGCCTTCCAGTGCCGCCATGACCTCGACGCCGCAGCAGGCCAGGCCGAGGTCGAGCACGGTGACCCGGTACGTCGTGCCCCAGTCCAAGGTGGAAACCGTCACGTCGGATGAGGTTAATACGTGGGGGCCCGCCGAGCTGCCGCCCGGCGGGCCCCCAACCCCCCAATACCCCCCAAGATTGCCCCCACGCGAACAAGCACCTGGTTGCGGGAAGAAGTCTCTTACGGGCGTCGCTTACTGTCCAGGGAAAACATCAAGATCTTCGGATAATTTCAGCGTGAACTGTGGCCAAGTTCAGTACAACTGATCGGTAGAACATCTCGCCCCGACCCGAGAGGCCCTGCATGTCGACCTCGACCCAGCTGCTGCTGCCCGCGGGCAACCGGCTCAGCAGGCTCCTGCACGCTTCGCCGGTGCTGCTGGACACCACGTTGGACCAGCTCAGGACGTTGATCGCGGTGTACGAGACACGGTCGGCGCTGCGCGCGGCACGGGTGCTCGGGCGGGAGCAGTCGAGCGTGCAGAAGCAGGTCGACACGCTCAACCGCAACTTCAAGCAGCTGTGCGGCGAGCCGCTGGTCGTCAAGCAGGGGCGCGGAAAAGATGTGCTGATCACACCGACGGGCGAGGCGTTGGTGGAATTGGCGCGCCGGACGCTGAGCGAGTGGCTGGATTCGATTCACGAGTGCCGGCGGAAGCTCGGCACCACGCTGACCGTGGGCACCACTCGGTTCATGCTCGACTCGCTGGCCAAGGCGTGGCACCACGTGGCGGAGGACTTCCGCCGGCGGGACGTGGAGCTGAAGGTCGTGCACATCCGCACGAAGGACATCTGGACGAGCCTGGAGTCCAAGGAGGTCGACATCGTCTGCGGGAGCGTGGTGACGCCCGCGGGCCGGTCGACCGGGTTCGACGAGTTCGACGTGATCGAGTGGCGCCGGGGCGGGCTGGCGCTGCTCACCAACCTGCCGCCGCACCGGCTCGGCGACCGCGTCGGCACGGGCGAGCTGCCCGGCCTGCCGCTGGTGGTGCCGGGTGACGGGCTGATCGCCGAGTTCCTGCGCGGCTGGTTCGGGCCGGACTACCGGAGCGAACTGGACATCGCGGCGGAGATCGACGAGATCCAGTACGGCATGTCCCTGTTGCGCTCGGGGTTGGTCGAGGGCTGCATGATCGTCACCTCGGGCCTCGGCGTCGTCGCCGCGAACGGCGAGCTGCGCGAGGGCTCCGGGCTGAGGGTGGTCGAGCTGAAGAACGACCGGAAGCCGCAGCTGGAGCGGCTGGTCGGGGTCTTCGCCCGCAAGGAGGAGCGGGCGAAGTTCCCGGCCGACCACCCGTTGAACCTGCTGTGGGCGGCGTTCCAGCGCGAGGTGCCCGACTAGCGCTCCGGGCGGCGTCGCTGGGTCTGGCGCACCAGCCACTCCAGCCCGGTGAGCTGCCGCGGCGCGGCGGGCTTCGGTGGCTCCTCGGTGCCGCGCGGCTCGTGCCGCGTTCGGCGCGACGGGCGCTGGGCGTCGATGTCGTTCATGGTGCGCTCCCTACGTCGGTCGACGGCGAGTGCCGTCGATCGGAGCACCGACAGGGGTCCGCTCGCTAGGCCAATCAGTCTTACGAGTGACAGCTCGCAGCTCTGCGGGTGTCGCCCGGACCGCGGCCGGCGGGCCGGTCCGGCGGCCTACCGGTAGCGCGCGGCGTACCGGGTCGGGGTCTCGCCGAACATCGCGGTGAAGTCGCGGACGAAGTGGGGCTGGTCCGCGTACCCCAGGTCGGCCGCCAGCACCGCCCAGTCGATGCGCCCGCCCGCCGCCATCCGCTCGGTCACCTCGCGCAGCCGGTAGCGGCGGATCACCCACTTGGGGCTGATGCCGACGTGCTCGGCGAACAGCCTCTGGAGGCTGCGCGCGGTGGTGCCCAGCTCCCGGGCCAGCACGTCGACCCGCGTGATCGCGGGCTGGGAGACGATCAGCTCGACGACCTCCACCGCGTGCCGCGACCTCGGGTCGGGCTCGGGCAGGTTCGCGCGCAGCGCCTCCTCGACCGACTCGACCCCCGCCCGCGCGGGCAGTCCCGCGAACACCTCGGCGGCGGGCAGGGTGCGGTCGGTGATGGTCTGGACCGGGGCGCCGAGGAACGGCCGGAACGCGCCGGGGCGGAACGCGACGCCGAAGACGCGACCCGTCCCGTCCAGGTCCTGGAAGACGTGGCCGCTGGACACTCCGTGCACCTGGGGACCACTTTCGTGGAACGAGAGCTGCACGTTCGGGTAAGGCACGATCAGCTGCCGGTACGGGCGGTCGTAGGTCCACTCGACCACCCAGTACCGCGCCACGAACGCCGCGAGGTCGGGCGACGGCTCCAGGAACTCGTGCCGCTGGTGCCGGCGCCAGGCCAGCTCGCGCTCGTCCCGCGTCACGCCGGGAGCGTATGTCGCCTTTGTTCAAGACACGCCCCGCACCCCGTTCCTACGGTGGGCGGCATGTCCCGTGAGCAGTTGATCTCCCGAGCCGTGAAGACCGCCGTCGAGGTCGTCGACGGCATCGAGCCCGACCAGTTGGGCGCGCCCACGCCGTGCAGCGAGTACGACGTCCGCGGGCTGGTGCGCCACCTGCTGTTCTGGGGGCCGTCCCTCGAGGGCGCCGCGCGCAAGGAGAACGTCCCGCCGCCCGCCGCCGCCGAGTCGGACGTGGACCTGGTCACCGAGGGCTGGGCGGCGGACCTGACCGCGCAGCTCCAGCGCACGGCCGACGCGTGGGGCGCGCCCGGCGCGTGGGCGGGCACGACGCACATGGGCGGGCCGACCGAGCTGCCGGCCGAGGTGGTGGGCGGCATGGTGCTCGGCGAGGTCGTCGTCCACACGTGGGACCTCGCGCAGGCCACCGGGCAGGTCGCGACCTGGGACGACGACGTGCTCGAACAGGTGCACCAGGGCCTCGTGCCGACCGCGCAGATGGGCCGTGACCTGGGCGTCTACGGGCCGGAGGTGCCGGTGCCGGCGGACGCGCCGCTGATCCACCGCGTCCTGGGCCTCACCGGCCGCACCCCGTGACCGCGACCGGTGGCCCCGACCGGCGACGGCGGGGCCACCGGGGCCGCGTCAGCCGGTGATGTCGACGCCCCCGTCGAGCTTCCCGGCCTGGAGGACGTGCCCGGTGATCGTCCCCCCGTCGGTCACCGTCACCGCGTTGACCGTGTTGTTGACGATCGAGCCGACCTGCGTGTCGAACGACGACGTCCGGTAGTTCGCGGCCCTCAGCAGCTCCGACACCGCCAGCGTCACCCTGGTGCGCAGCAGGTGCCCGTAGCGCTCGACGTCGGCCTGCTGGAAGTAGGACTCGACCTCGGTGTCGGCGGCCATCTCGCGGAGGCTGGTCAGGGCGCCGTACCGGTCGGGGTTCACCACGCCGCGGTCCTCGGGCAGGCTCCGGGGCCGCCGCGCCAACCGGACGAGGCGGGTGACGACGCCGGCCGGCAGCAGCACCAGGTCCTTGGCCGCCTGCCGGAACGGCGCGCCCGGCGAGGCGGGCTGGGCGTCAACGGCCCGCAGCTCGGTGTTCACCGGCTTGAGCACGCACGGCGTCCACTCCAGGTACAGGGTCGAGTCGTCCATCGCCACGTGCACGAACACCGACAGCACGAGGTCGCGGTCCCACGTCTCGACCGAGAAGCGGCGGTAGAAGCGCGCCCACTCCAGCGGCCGGTCGCGCAGCTCCTCGGCGTGGCGGCGGGACACGTGGGTGTACGGGCGGTCCTCGTTCGACCGCAGGTACGGCCTGGTCACCGGGTCGTGCAGGTGGTTGACCAGGCCCCTGGCGGACACGAGCACCACGTCCTCGACGGTCAGCTCGCGGAGCCGCCGGCTGGGCGCCAGGGATCCCGTCCGGGTGAGGTCGGCGACCTTGTCGGTGATGCCCCGGAGCAGGGTCGCCGCGTCCAGCGCGAGGTCCTCGTCCGACGGCGCACCGGCGCGCTCCAGCGGGATGGCGACGGTCCACGGCTCGGTGATGTCGCCGGCGCCGACGAACGGCTTGTAGCCGCGGTGCACGACCAGCCGGACCAGCTCGTCCCCGTCGGCCACGTCCGGACCCGGCCGCCGGGTCCGCGCGTGGGACAGGACGCGGTCGAACAGCGCCGGTGCGAGCTTGAACAGGAACCGGTCCGGCGGTGGCACGGCCGCCCCGACGTGCGACCGGGGACCGAAGCGCCCGACCACGTGGCGCGCGATCACCAGCCGGTTGAGCAGCAGCACCACGAAGAACGCGCCGAGCACCACCAGGCTGACCCAGTCCGTGAGGGCGGCCTCGAACACGTCGTCCGAGTCACCCTCGACCCCCAGCCGTAGCACCGGTCCGAGCAGGAGGGCGACCGCGAAGAACACGCGGACCGGGCGGACCCCCCTGGCCGAGCCGGTCCGGGCCGCCCGCCACGCCCGGATGAGCTTGGGCAGGCTCAGCAGCAGCGCGACGAGGCTCCACGCGACCACCAGCGGCAGCGCGAAGACGACGGCGGGCACGAGCATCAGGAGCACGAGGACGTCGACCACGTCGGTGCGCAGCCGGGCGGCGAGCGACTCCGTCAGCACCGCGACCGCGTCCACCCCCGCCTCGGGGGCCGCCTGCCGGGTGGGTTCGGTGAGCAGTTCGCCGATGGCGGCGTCCGCGAAGTCGCGGCTGAGGTGGGCGGCGGCGCACAGGTAGCGGGTGCCCTCGTCCCGGGAGGCCCCCGGGAGGGTGACCGATCCGGTGGCCGGCCCTTCGATCGAAACCACGGTGATGCGCTCCTCAGACGAGCCGGCAGTGGGTGACCATCGCGGCGAACAGCTCCGTCGCCTCGTCCCAGCGCGGTTCCGCGCCGGTGACGTACAGGACGTACTCCAGGCCGCGCTCCCGCCAGTACAGGGCGCGGGAGTGCAGGGCGACGCCGGAGGCGCCGGTGTAGCGGTACTCCCACTCGACGGCCTCGAACCCGTCGTAGGAGACCCGCGCCAGGGTCGCCCTCCGGTAGCCGGCGGTCCTGGCGGCGACCTGGCCCTCCGCCTCGCCGACGGTGTCCCACAGGCTGTCCGGCCCGTACGCGTCGCCGCCGAACCTGGCCTGGAAGTCGTCGTCGTACGGGTCGGTCGCGACCGCCGACTTGGGCACCTCCAGGTCGAAGGACTCTGGCACGACGGTCGACAGGCCCGCGCCGCTCACCCGCCGGTACCCCGCCGGCACCGGCTCGGAGGGTGCGGTGGCGTAGGCCGTGGTGCCGGGTCCGTTCCGCGGCCTCGTGGACGTGGTCCCGGGCGCGGACGTGGTCTCCATCGGGTAGGGCCACGTCCCGTACACGTCGTCCGTTCCCGGCTCGCCGTCCGCGGGAGCGGTCGGCAGGGCGTTCGGCGGGGGCTCCTCGCCCCGGGGCAAGTAGTGGATGCCGAGACCGGTCGCGAGGCTCACGACCAGGCACGCGCCCGCGGCCGAAGCGGCGAGCCGGACCGTTCCCACCGGTTCCGCCCGATCACCTCCCGCATTTTTGCGGGAGTGCCGCGCATCAGCCATTTCGGCTACATTCTCGTCGGGCACTTCGTTCACGCGAATCCTCACTGGCACAGATTTCGGAGATCAAGGTGGATGAACGCGTCACCGTCGCCGTGGCGGAAGCGTGGCTCGTGGCGGATCAGGCGGACCGGGACCGCACCACCGCGCCGTCGCCGGAGAACGACGACCGCCTCGTCGCCGCCCTGCTCGCCGTGGCGGACGCCTGCCGCTCGCGCACCCGCGACGGGTTCCCGGAGATCACGACCGCCGCGCAGCTCGCCGAGTGCGCGCGCGTGGTGAAGCGCCTGGCCGGGGTGCGCGCGGCCGACCCCACCCTGGCGCGCCTGGCGCGGGAGCTGGACGAGCAGGTCAAGGCGGGTCTCGGGTACACGTGGACCAACCAGGTCCGCACGGCGGCGCTGGCGGCGGTCGCCGTGCTGGTCGCCCTGGGCGGCGCGGTGCTGAGCGGCCTGGACGGCGACGTGCCGGCCGTGGTCGTGACCTCGGCCGTCGGCAGCGCGACCCTGTTCGCGATCGTCCTCACCGCCCGCCGTCCCGCATGGTCGACCCGCGCGGAACGGGTGAACCCGATGATCCGCCACCACGGCCTGCAAGAGCCGTCATCGCACCCCTCGGCCGTGCGCGTTTTGCCAGAGAATGGCACGGCCGTGAAGGGTTGACTCCGCAAAAATTCGGATAGCGGGGAACGACTCGCGGTGAGCCCGCGCCCGGTTTTCGAGGGGTGCCCGCATTCGCCTGCCGGAGTGCCGGGCGGGTGAATGGCCGGAGCGCGAAAAAAGGGGCCGGAGTCCTGGCCCTCCTCGGTCGGTCGAGTAACGATGTGGAGGCGGGTCATGGCTCTACCGCGCAAGGGCGCTCGGCGGATCGTCGTCGACGCCATCCGCACTGCCCTCGCCTACGGCTGGTCACCGGGCCGGGCCGGCAGGCCCTTCCTCCTCGACCGGTCGGCAGGCTTCGCCCCCGCGCCATGACGCGACGACCGTCACCCGGCCGGCGACCCGCAGGCGGTCGTCGCGGTCGCCCTCGCGATCACTGGCCGACGATGTACCGGTAGGTCACGGCCGTGAGGTTCGGCGGCAGGATTCGCCACGGGTGCACCACGTGCAGTTCGCCCCCGGACGCCGACGGCGGGGTGGCGGTGCGGTCGAGCGCGATGCGACTGACCACCAGCAGCATGTTGTTCGGGTACTCGCGCTCGTGGAGGTCCACTTCGTTCTTGGTCAAGATGATCTCGGACGTACTGTCCCACGCGGATGTAGTGCCCTTGACCTCCACGAAGAGGTGTTGTCCTCCACGCCGCGCATCGAGGTCGTAGGACTGGGTGGCCCCGACATCGGCGACCTCGAACCCCTCCGCGACGAGATGGCGCATGGCAACCGCGACCGCCTGGCGTTCAATCGCGACGCGTTCCGCCGAGGTGAGGCGAAGACCTTGTCCTTTTCGGGTTCTGCCCGCCGACCGTTCAGCCGTGACGAGCGCATCGACCACTTCCGGGGACAAGTCACCGGGAAGATCGATGGCCTGCCCCGCCAGTCGGTAGAGGTGCCCGAGGACAGCAGCGAGGAACCGGAGGTCGTTCGCCAACACCTCTTCGCCCGGCAACGCGTCCAGCGCGTACTCGAACGCTGCCACGGTTCCCGCTTCGTAAGCAGGTCCGAGCTGGGATTTGCGAGCCTTGAGGCTGATCTGCTCCACCAGGTCGGCTCGACGCCGCAGCAGAGGCGACAGAGCTTCACGAGCCCACTGCGCGCGCCGCCGGAGTTCCGCCGCCGGTCGAGCGTGCAGGTCGCCCTTCTCCCAGCGGGTGGTGCCCTGCATCAGCGACAGGTAGACGCGGTCCCCCTGCGCGCCGAACAGGTAAACGACGTACCAACCCACGGTCGCGGAATGCGATCGACTGGCGGAGTACACGCGAGCCCACGGAATCTCGTTCTTCAGCCCTGTGCCGTCTCGCGCCTCCACCTGCCAGTCATCCACGCCCGGCGTGTTCTCGGCGATGGCCGGTAACTGTTCCCTCAGCCACCCCGCCACCTCGTACCGGATCAGCCGGCCGCGCTCCTTCATCGCAGGAGTGTTCTCCCGGCTCCAGTCAGGCTGGAGCGACAGGACGCCTCGCAGGAGTTCCCGCATGGAGAAACCAACACCCCAACTACTGCCACAAGCCCGGCTTGAGCTCGTCCGTGATCGGTCATCACCAAATCGCCTTGACCGACGTGGGTGTTACCGAGAAGATCCGCGCCATTCCCGAGACCGGGCTCACCCCGACCACGCGCGCCGGAAGGAGCACTTGGCGTCTCTGCCGGCTCAGCGTGGCCGGGACCGCCCCGTTGACGTGTGGTCGTCCTCGGAGGGTCCGGAACCGGTTCGCCGGCAGCTCCACCGCCGCGGTTCGACGGCGGCCGCCTCTCCGCCACCGAGTGGTATCCGCGCTGGTCAGCCGGGTCCCACCAGGCTGACCAGCGCGAAGCTCAAGCAGAACCTCAGTCCCGCAGCTCCATCGTGCAGCACTTGGGACCGCCGCCCGACTTGCGGAGTTCCGAGATGTCCACGAACACCGGCTCGAACCCGCGCTTCGCCACCTCGTCCGCCAGGTGCACGGCCTCCACCGGCAGCACCACGTGCCGCCCGTCGGAGACCGCGTTCAGACCCAGGCACGCCGCGTCCTCCTCGGTCGCGATCACGGCGTCCGGGAACAGGCGGCGCAGGACCCGCCGGCTGCCCGGCGAGAACGCGTCGGGGTAGTACGCGACCAGGTCGTCCGCCAGCACGAACAGCGCCACGTCGAGGTGGTAGTACCTCGGGTCGGTCAGCTGGAGGGAGATCACGGGCACCCCCAGCACCTCCTGCGCCTCCGCGTGCGCCATCGGGTCGGTGCGGAAGCCGGTGCCGGCCAGCAGGTACCTGCCGGTCCAGGTGAAGTCGCCCTCGGCCTCGTTCGTGCGCTCCGGCATCACCACGTCGCGGTAGCCGTTGGCCAGGAACCAGCGGCGGAAGTGGTCGGCTTCCGCCGCTCGCTGCGGGGCGCGGAAGCGGGAGCCCAGGACCTGGCCGTCGATCACGGTGCCGGAGTTGGCCGCGAAGACCATGTCCGGCAGGCCGGGCTGGGGCGCGATGGTCTCGACCTGGTGCCCGAGCCGCTCGTAGGTCTCCTTCAGGGCCGTCCACTGCTCGACCGCCAGCGCCGTGCTGATGGGCTGCGCGGGGTCCATCCACGGGTTGATCGAGTACTCCACCGTGAAGTACTCCGGCGAGCACATGAGGTACCGACGGGTGGTCGGCACGCGCACCGGGGCGGCCGGGGTCGCCACCTCCAGCACGATCGGCTCTTCGCCGGGGCCCAGAAGAGAAACCGAGGTCATGGATCGAAATGTAGATGGGCGTCTGACCATCGATCAACGCCGCGATATTGCGTCATCTGGTGCAGAATGTTGCGTGTGGACTCGATCGACCAGCGAATCATTTCGTGCCTCATGGCCAACGCCCGCTCCAGCTACGCCGACGTCGGCAAGGAGGTCGGCCTGTCGGCCCCTGCGGTGAAGCGGCGGGTCGACAAGCTGCTGGACACGGGGGTGCTGCGCGGCTTCACCGCGGTCGTGGACCCGGAGCAGCTGGGCTGGGGCACGGAGGCCTTCGTCGAGGTGCACTGCCGCGGCAACGTCGCGCCGCACGACATCCAGCAGCACCTGGAGCCGATGGCCGAGGTCAGGGCCGCCTACACGGTCTCCGGCTCGGCGGACGCCATCGTGCACCTGCGCGCCGCGAACATCCACCACCTGGAGACCGCCCTGGAGCGGCTGCGCGCCGTGGAGATCATCGACCGGACCGTCTCGACCGTGGTGCTGTCCCGCCTCCTGGACCGGCCACCGGCACCCTAGAGTTCGCCGCATGGCCGAGGTGCTGCTGGAACGCTCCGACCGCGTGGCGGTCATCACAGTGCACGACCCCGAGCGCCGCAACGCGCTCACGCTCGACCTGTCCGAACGGCTCGCGGACGCGGTGCGGGCGTGCGAGTCGGACCCCGACGTGCACGCCGTCGTGGTGACCGGCGCTCCCCCGGCGTTCTGCGCGGGCGCCGACCTGACCGCGCTGGGCGAGGCCCGCGAGGAGGGCCTGCGGCGCATCTACGCGGGTTTCCTGGCGGTGGCGGGCTGCTCCCTGCCCACGGTCGCGGCCGTCGGCGGCGCGGCGGTGGGCGCGGGGCTGAACCTGGCGCTCGCGTGCGACGTGCGCGTGGTGGGCCCGAAGGCCCGGTTCGACGCCCGGTTCCTCCAGCTCGGCATCCACCCCGGCGGCGGGATGACGTGGATGCTCCAGCGGCTCGCCGGCACCCAGACCGCGACCGCGATGACGCTGTTCGGGCAGGTCGTGGACGCCGACGCGGCGGTGGGGCGCGGGCTGGCCTGGCAGCGGGTCGAGGGCGGGCACGACGAGCTGGTCGCCGCGGCGGTGGAGCTGGCCCGCCCGGCCGCCGGTGCGCCGCGCGACCTCGTCCGGACCATCAAGGCGTCGATGCGCACGACCGCCGCCCTCACCGACCACGCCGAGGCGGTGGACGTCGAGCTGGCGCCCCAGGCGGCCTCGATCGGGACACCGGAGTTCCAGGCCAGGCTCGCCGCCGCGAAGGACCGGATCAGCGGCAGGGGCTGACCCGGACGGCCGATCCGGCGACCGCTACCCCCAGCGGGAACTACTGTTGAGTAGGCACGATTACCCCTAGGTGACCCCTAAGTGCCCGGACAAGGGCACCAGGTGGAACGGACCGTCCCGCAGAGTGGTACGTCACGAACCGGGCCGCCGGGCGACACGACTACCCTCGAACCGGTGGGGGACACGGGGCACTGGTTCCCGAAGCGGGTGTGAGAAAGGGATCGGCGGAGGAATGACTACCGACGTTGGCAACGGCGCCCCGGGCGGCTCCCCGGGTGGAACGGTCCGCAAGCTCGACCGCGTGGTGATCCGGTTCGCCGGCGACTCCGGTGACGGCATGCAGCTCACCGGCGACCGCTTCACCTCCGAGGCCGCGGCGTTCGGCAACGACCTCGCGACCCTGCCCAACTTCCCGGCCGAGATCCGCGCGCCACAGGGCACGCTCCCCGGCGTCTCCAGCTTCCAGCTGCACTTCGCCGACTACGACATCCTGACCCCCGGCGACCGCCCCGACGTGCTCGTGGCGATGAACCCGGCGGCGCTCAAGGCCAACATCGGCGACCTGCCCAAGGGCGGCACGCTGATCGTCAACACCGACGAGTTCACCAAGCGCAACCTGGTCAAGGTCGGCTACGACTCCGACCCCCTGGAGGACGACTCCCTGGAGGGCTACCAGGTCCACAAGGTCGCCATGGCCACGCTGACCATCGGCGCCCTGGAGAACACCGGCCTGGGCAAGAAGGACGCGGAGCGGGCGAAGAACATGTTCGCCCTGGGCCTGCTCTCCTGGATGTACCACCGGCCCACCGAGGGCACCGAGCGGTTCCTGCGCGAGAAGTTCGCCAAGAAGCCCGACATCGCCGAGGCCAACGTGCTGGCGTTCCGGGCGGGCTGGAACTACGGCGAGACCACCGAGTCCTTCGCGGTCACCTACGAGGTCGCGCCCGCCAGGCTGAACCCGGGCACCTACCGCCAGATCACCGGCAACACCGCGCTCGCCTACGGCATCGTCGCGGCCGGTCAGCGCTCCGAGCTGCCCGTGGTGCTGGGCACCTACCCGATCACGCCGGCGTCGGACATCCTCCACGAGCTGTCCAAGCACAAGAACTTCGGCATCACCACGCTCCAGGCCGAGGACGAGATCGCGGGCATCGGCGCGGCCCTGGGCGCCTCCTACGGCGGCGCGCTCGGCGTGACCTCCACCTCCGGCCCCGGCATCGCGCTGAAGTCCGAGACCATCGGCCTCGCCGTGATGACCGAGCTGCCGCTGGTCGTCATCGACGTGCAGCGCGGCGGCCCGTCCACCGGCCTGCCCACCAAGACCGAGCAGGCCGACCTGCTCCAGGCGATGTTCGGCCGCAACGGCGAGTCGCCGGTGCCGGTGGTCGCGCCCCAGTCCCCCGCGGACTGCTTCGACGCCGCCCTGGAGGCCGCGCGCATCGCGCTGGTCTACCGCACCCCCGTGCTGCTGCTGTCCGACGGCGCGATCGCCAACGGCTCCGAGCCGTGGCTGATCCCGGACGTCGACTCGCTGCCCGACCTGCGGGTGGAGTTCGCGACGGAGCCCAACGGCCCGGACGGCGCGTTCTGGCCGTACCTGCGCGACCCGGAGACGCTGGCCCGCGCGTGGGCCGTGCCCGGCACCCCGGGCCTCCAGCACCGCATCGGCGGCCTGGAGAAGGCCGACGGCACCGGCAACATCTCGTACGACCCCGCCAACCACGACCACATGGTGCGGCTGCGCCAGCGCAAGGTCGACGGCATCGAGGTGCCCGACGTCGTGGTGGACGACCCGTCCGGCCGGGCGCGCGTGCTGGTCGTGGGCTGGGGCTCGTCCTACGGCCCGATCGGCGCCGCCGCGCGCCGGGTGCGCAAGCTGGGGATGCCCGTGGCGCACGCCCACCTGCGGCACCTCAACCCGTTCCCGCGCAACCTGGGCGAGGTGCTCAAGCGCTACGACCGGGTCATCGTGCCGGAGATGAACCTGGGCCAGCTGGCGCTGCTGCTGCGCGCCAGGTACCTGGTCGACGCCATCAGCTACACCAAGGTGCAGGGCCTGCCGTTCAAGGCGGAGGAGTTGCAGGACGTGCTCGCCGACGTGATCAAGGGAGTGGGCGAATGACCACAACGGATCTGGGTCTGCCGGGCCCGGGGGGCCTCGCTGGTGTGCCCACCTCCGACGAACCGCAGAAGGCCAAGGACTACAAGTCGGACCAGGAGGTCCGCTGGTGTCCCGGCTGCGGTGACTACGTGGTGCTCAACGCCGTGCAGTCCTTCCTGCCCTCGTTGGGCCTCAAGCGCGAGAACATCGTGTTCGTCTCCGGGATCGGCTGCTCGTCGCGGTTCCCGTACTACATGAACACCTACGGCATGCACTCCATCCACGGGCGCGCGCCGGCCATCGCGACCGGCCTGGCCGTGGCGCGGCCCGACCTGTCGGTGTGGGTGGTGACCGGTGACGGCGACGCGCTGTCCATCGGCGGCAACCACCTGATCCACACGCTGCGCCGCAACGTGAACCTGAAGATCCTGCTGTTCAACAACCGGATCTACGGCCTGACCAAGGGCCAGTACTCGCCCACCTCCGAGGAGGGCAAGGTCACGAAGTCCACGCCGTTCGGGTCGCTGGACCACCCGTTCAACCCGGTGTCGCTGGCGCTGGGCGCGGAGGCCTCGTTCGTCGGCCGGGCGGTCGACTCGGACCGCGCGGGCCTGACCGAGGTGCTGCGGCAGGCCGCCGAGCACCGGGGCTCGGCGCTGGTGGAGATCTACCAGAACTGCCCGATCTTCAACGACGGCGCGTTCGACGTGCTCAAGGACGCCGACGAGGCGTCCCGGCGGATCATCAACGTGGTGGACGGGCAGCCGATCACCTTCGGCGGCGGCGACTACGCGGTGGTCCGGGACGGCTTCGGCCTGGCCGTGGCCAAGACCGCCGAGGTGGCCGAGTCCGACGTCGTGGTGCACGACGCGTCGGACCTGAACCTGGCGTTCGCCCTGTCCCGGCTGTCGACGCAGGACCTCCAGCACACCGTGACGGGCGTGTTCCGGAACGTGGCGCGCACCACGTACGACGACGCGGCGCGCGCGCAGGTCGCCGAGGCGCAGGCGGCGAAGCCCGCGGACCTCGCGGCGCTGCTGCACGGCAAGGACACCTGGACCGTGGCCGGGTAGGACCCCGGCTCCGGACAGACGGAGGGCCCCTGTTCCGCCTCCCGGAACAGGGGCCCTCTCGCGTTCCCTCCCCAGGGAAGCACCGCGGGAACCCCGTCGGGGGACCCCTGTTTTCATACTGCCGGCTGATGCCGGTCGCCGCCCGTGAGTTTCGGGATCACGGCGGTTCGACCGGGAGCCGCCGGCCGGACCGCACCGGCGCGCCCAGCGCGAGCAGGACGGGCAGCGGCACCGGGGCGACGGGGACGGCCGGGGCCGCAGGCGCAGGACGACGGCGCTGCCGAGGAGCGCCCAGGGCAGCGGTCCGCCCGGGCGCTGCTCGGACCGGGCACCGGGAACGGCGGTGTGGGGCGGCCGCGGTGCTCTCCTACGGGGCCTGGTGGAAGCCCGCCTTCTCCGCGTCCGCCGTGGTGCGGAACCACACGTCGGCGCGGGTTTCGCGGAAGTTGGCCGACTCGCTGGTGAAGTAGCGGCGGCCGGTGAGGGTGGCCTTCACCTGGAACTCGGGCGCGGGCGCCAGGCCGTCCGACTTCGGCAGCACCGAGCCCGGACCGAACGGGGAGCGCGGGTTGAAGCCCTCCTCCTGCCCCCGGTACCGGGTGCTGCCGCTCGCGGGCCGACCGCCCGTGCTCGGGCTGAAGCCCACCGGGCGCGGGCGGACCGGGCGGGCGGCCGGGGTGGCCGGCTTCGGCGCGGACGCGGGCGAGGGGGGCGGTGGCGGCGGGGTGCGCCGGTCGCCCGAGCGGCGGGCGGGGCGCTGCGGCAGTCCCGCGCCCGTGGTGCCGCCGGCCGCCGGGGCGGGCGCCTCGGCTCCCTGGTCGTCGCCGTTGGCCGCGAGCAGCTCGGGCGCCAGCTTGGGCACGAACGGCTGGTCGTCGCTCACCGGCGGCTTCGGGCGGGGCGCTTCCTGCTCCGCCTCGGCCTCGTCCTCCGGCGTCACCAGCGGCTCGAACAGGCTGCGCGGGCGGGCCGGTTCCTCCTTGGACGCCGGAGCCGGGGTCGGGGTGGGAGCGGGCTTCGGGGCGGGTTCCGAGGGCTTCTGCTCGACGAACGTGGGCACGAACGGCTCGGGCTCGGCGGGCGCGGGCTCCACGAACGCCGGCTCGAACGGCTCCGGCTCCGCGTGACGGGCCGGCTCCGCGTGACGGGCCTCGACGGGGCGGATCTCGGTCGGGCGGTCGTCGGCATCCCTCACGTCCCCGGCACGGACCTCGCCCGACCGGATGTCACCCGACCAGGTGCCGGCCTGCCTCGGCTCGACGTACTCCGGCTCGACGTACTCCGGCTCGGTGTGCTCCGGCTCGGCGTGCCTCGGCTCACCGGGCGCAGCCCCGTGGCGCGGCGCGGTGGGCGGCACCTCCGGCGCGGCCACCACCTCGGGCGCACGGCGCTCGCGCGGCTCGACGTCCGGCACGGCGGGCGCGGGCCGGTCGCCCGACACCGGCTTGAGGATCTCGGTCGCCGGCCCGTGCCGCTCCGCCTCGACGTCCACGGGCGCGAAGTGCCCGGTCAGGTCGTGCTCGGGCCAGACCTGCGGCTCCTCCCGGTCCACCTCGGCGATGGCCCGGGCCAGCTCGGTCGCCGGGATGAGGGCCGTCTCCTCGGAACCCCGGCGCTCGGGCTCGTCCTCTTCCTCGCGCCGCCCCGACAGCAGCTCGTCCTGGTCGTGGACCTCTCGGACGGCGGTCTCCTCGCGCCACACCTCGCGCGGCTGGAAGGCCTGCACCTCGGGCGGCGCGGTCGGCTCGTCCCGGCGCGGCGCAACCTCGGCCACCGGCACGGCGGGCATCAGGTGCGTCTCCTCGACCGGCAGCTCCGGCTCCTGGTCGACGCCCCGGCGCGCCGTCACCGACGCCTCGCGCACCGAAGTCCCACGACCGAGCGCCTCACGACCGGGCACCTCACCGGGCGCACCACGACCGGCCACCTCACGGGACCCGGCCCAAGCGGCCCCCGCGCCCAGCGGCTCCCGCGCGTCACCACCCAGCGACTCCCGGACGTCACCGCCCTGCGGCGACGTCCGGTCGAACAGGCTGCGCGGCCGGTCGTCGTCCAGCTCCGGGAAGTCGTGCCCCTCCTCGAAGTCCGACAGCGGCCGGTGCTCGTCGTCCAGCTCCTCCAGCAGCTCCTCGCGCTTCAGGTCGGCAGCGTCGTAGCGCGGCGTCTCCAGCACGTCGTCGACCAGCGAGCGGGACGCCTCGACGTGCCACTCGTCGGACGACCGGTCGCGCGCCGGGGCCGGAACGACGGCGGTGGCGGTAGCGGTGGTGGACGCGGGGCGCGGCGCGGTCAGCAGCCGGTCCTCCAGCTCCTCCAGTTGCCGCTTCGCCGGGCGGACCAGGATCAGCCAGGTCAGCGCGACGCCTGCCGCGAACGACAGCAGGCTCCACAGCCACACCTGCCCGAAGAGCGAACTCACGGGAGACCCTCCCACCGCTGCTTGTCACACCCCGACACGCTCCGCTTCCAGGCATTCACCCGGTCGTGTAAGCGGTGTCAAACTACCCTGACCCCCTCGTTCGGCGCGTGGGGCCGCCCGGACGTGGGACCGGTTCCCGATGGTAGGCCATTCGGAGTAACCGACCAGGCAAAACGACCGGCGTACAGTAGCCCTTGTGCCGCCGTTGACCACCTCTTCCGCTCCTCCGACCGGCACCAGTTCCGCGAACCGGGGCATCGCCTTCGGCACCGCCGCCTACTTCATCTGGGGCATCGTGCCCGCGTACTGGCCGCTGCTCCAGCCGGCCGGCTCGGTGGAGATCCTGGCTCACCGGATCGCGTGGTCCCTAGTGGTGATGGCGCTGCTCACGGCGGTCCTGGGCCGCTGGGCGGGCATCCGCGGCCTGTCGCGGCGCGGCTGGCTCATGGTGACCGCCGCGTCGGTGCTGATCGCGGTCAACTGGGGCGTCTACATCCACGCGGTCAACACGGGGCACGTGGTCGAGGCCGCCCTCGGCTACTTCATCAACCCGCTGGTGAGCGTCCTGCTCGGGGTGGTCGTGCTGCGGGAGCGCCTGCGCCTCGCCCAGTGCGCCGCCCTGGTCGTCGCGGTCGCGGCCGTCGTGGTGCTGGCCGTCGACTACGGCAGGCTGCCGTGGATCTCGCTGGTGCTGGCCTGCTCGTTCGGCTTCTACGGCCTGCTGAAGAAGACCGTGCCCCTGGACGCGACGGCCAGCCTGACCGCCGAGAGCCTGGTGCTGGCCCCGGTCGCGGTCGGCTACCTGCTCTGGCTCGGCCCCGCCGGCACCTTCCACGACCACGGCTGGGGTCACGCGCTGTGGCTGGCCTCGGCGGGCCTGGTCACCGCGGTCCCGCTGCTGCTGTTCGGCGCCGGGGCGCGGCGGGTGCCGCTGGCCACCATGGGGATGCTCCAGTACCTCGCCCCGATCCTGCAGTTCGCCTGGGGCGTGTTCGTGGTGCACGAACCGATGCCCGCGTCCCGCTGGTTCGGCTTCGCCCTGGTGTGGGCGGCACTGGCGATCTTCACCTTCGACGCCCTGCGCGCCCGCCGCCGCCTACCGGTAACCGACCTACCCTGACCCACCCTCACGCAACCCGACCACCACGCGAGGCCGCGTCGGCCTGTCGGCACGCCTTCCGGAGAAATCACGCTCTTCGATTTCTCCGGAAGACGCGCCGATGGGCCGACTCCCAGGCGGCCGAGCCGCCGCCTGCGGAGCAGCGGCCATCCAACACAGCCGAGCCGCCGTCTGCGGAGCAGCGGCCATCCAACACAGCCGAGCCGCCGTCTGCGGAGCAGCGGCCAAACTATCTAGTACGCGTCACCACGTACTCGCTGACCGACTCCAGCGCGTCCCGCGCGGAGCCCGCCGGCAGCACCCCCAGGTTCGCCCGCGCCCGCTCCGCGTAGTCGTCCAGCGTCCTGCGCGCCCGCACCAGCCCCGAGGACGCCCGCAGCAGCTCCAGCGCCTCGAAGACCTCGGCGTCCTCGGTGATCGGGGCCGCCAGCAGCCGCGCCAGCCGCGAGTCCGGCTCGTCCTCCAGCGCGTACAGCATGGGCAGGGTCTTCACGCCCTCGCGCAGGTCCGTGCCCGGCGTCTTGCCCGACTCCTCGGTCGGCGAGGCGATGTCGATGACGTCGTCGGAGATCTGGAACGCCGCCCCGATCACCTCGCCGTACGCGCGCAGCGCCTCCACCTGCTCCGGCGTCGCGTCGGAGAACATCGCGCCGAACCGGGAGGCGGTCGCGATCAGCGACCCGGTCTTCTCCGCGATCGTGGTCAGGTAGTGCGCGACCGGGTCCTCGCCGTCGCGCGGGCCCACGGTCTCCCGCATCTGGCCCGTGACCAGCTGGGAGAACGTCTCCGCGATGATCCGCGCGGCCCCGGTGCCCAGGTCGGACACGAGCGCGGAGGCGTGCGCGAACAGGTAGTCGCCGGTGAGGATGGCGATGCTGTTGTCCCACTTCGCGTTGGCCGACGCCGCGCCGCGGCGCATGGTGGCCTCGTCCATCACGTCGTCGTGGTACAGGGTGGCGAGGTGCGTCAGCTCGACGACCGCCGCCGCCTTGATCACGTTCTCGCGGTCCCAGGTCTCGCCGAACTGGGCGGACAAGATGGTGAACAGCGGGCGGATGCGCTTGCCGCCCGCCTCGACCAGGTGCAGGGACGTCTCCATCACCGGGTGGAACTCGCTCTGCACGACCTTGTGCAGCAGCTCCTCCACCTCGTTGAGGCCGCCCTGCACCACCTCCGCGAGCACGGGGTCCGCAAACCGGAACCCCGTCCCCGCCCGCTCGCTACTGGTCACGCCTATAGAGCCTACGTACCACTAGAAGATGAACGCGCCGGTACCCGCCCATTCGAGCACCTTGGGCGGCCAGACACCGAGCACGAGCGTGAACAGCACGCCCATCGTGATCGCCATGGTGGTGAACGCGCCGGGCACGCTCACCGCCGGGCCGTCCGCCGCGGGCTCGCTGAAGTACATCAGCACGATCACCCGCAGGTAGAAGAACGCCGCCACGGCGCTGGCCACCAGCGCGACCACCACCAGCGGCGTCATGTCGGCCTCGACCGCCGCCGCGAACACCGCGAACTTGCCGATGAAACCGCTGGTCAGCGGCAGGCCGGCGAGCGCGAGCAGCAGGAACGTGAACACGCCCGCCACCACCGGCGACCGCTTGGCCAGGCCCGCCCACTGCGACAGGTGGGTGGCCTCGCCGTCGGCGTTGCGCACCAGGCTGACGACGCCGAACGCGGCGATCGTGGTGAAGCCGTAGGCCATCAGGTAGAACATCGTGCCCGACAGGCCCTGCTCGTTCAGCGAGATCGCGCCGACCAGCAGGAAGCCCGCGTGCGCCACCGACGAGTAGGCGATCATGCGCTTCACGTCGGTCTGGGTGAGGCCGAGCACCGAGCCGATGACCATCGACACGATGGCCACGCCCCACAGCACGCCCTCCCACTCCCAGCTGGAGCGCTCGAACGCGCCGTAGAGCACGCGCAGGATGCCGCCGAACGCGGCGACCTTCGTGCACGCCGCCATGAACGCCGTCACCGGCGTCGGCGAGCCCTGGTAGACGTCCGGGGTCCAGGCGTGGAACGGGCCGACGGACGCCTTGAACAGCAGGCCCACCACCAGCAGGCCGAAGCCCGCGTACAGCAGCGTGTCGGACCGGTCGGTGCCGGAGGTGGCGGTGGCGATGTCGGCCAGCTTCACCGAGCCCGCGTAGCCGTAGAGCAGGGCCACGCCGTACAGGAAGAACGCCGACGCGAACGCGCCCAGCAGGAAGTACTTCACCGCGGCCTCCTGCGACAGCAGGCGGCGGCGGCGCGCCAGGCCGCACATCAGGTACAGCGGCAGCGACAGCACCTCGAGCGCGATGAACATGGTGAGCAGGTCGTTCGCCGCGACGAAGACCATCATGCCGCCGAGCGCGAACAGCGTGAGCGGGAACACCTCGGTCTGCATGCCGAACCGGGTGGCCTGCTCGCGCGTCATCAGGGCCGCGGCGGCGCCGCCGTGCGCCTGGCCGGGCTGGTCCCGGTGGACGCCGCCGCCGGGCGTGGCCTCCGGCATGAACGCGCCGCCGGGCTCGACGGACCGGTCGGCGATCAGCAGCACCGAGCCCAGGCCGAGGAGCAGCAGCGTGGCCCACAGGAAGATCGTCGGCTGGTCCACCGAGATCGCGCCCGCCAGGGTCGTCTTGCCCTGCTCGGGCGTGCCCTCGTCGGACGCGTAGGCGACCAGCAGCGCGCCCGCGGCGGCCAGGGTCGCCAGCACGAGCACGACCTGCGCGGCCCAGCGCTGCGCCTTCGGCAGGAACGCCTCGACGAGCACGCCGGCGCAGGCCGCGCCCAGCACGATCAGCAGCGGCGCGACGGCGAAGTAGTCGATCTCCGGTGCTTGCAGCCGCTCCACGTTCTGCGAGAGGAACGTCGTCACGTCACTTGCCTTCCTGCGCGACCGGGTCGGCCACCCCGACCTCGCTGAGCGTCGCCCCGACCGACGGGGTGATCACGTCCAACACCGGCTTCGGGTAGAAGCCCAGCACCAAGATCAGCGCCACGAGCGGTGCGAGCACGGCCAGCTCGCGCTTGTTCAGGTCGGGCACCGAGGCGCGCTCGGGGTCGACCGCCGCGCCGGGGCCGCCGGCCAGGTCGACCAGCGCGGTGCCGCGCACCGGGCCCTGGAAGACCCGCTGGTACAGCCACAGCACGTACAGCGCGGCGAGCACCATGCCGAGCGCGGCGAGCACGGTGAACACCGGCTCGTTCGGGTAGGAGCCGATGAGCACCAGGAACTCGCTCACGAACGAGTTGGTGCCCGGCAGGGCCAGCGACGACAGGCCGGCCACGAAGAACAGCCCGCCCAGCACGGGGGTGAGCTTCGCCATGCCGCCGTAGTCCTCGATCAGGCGCGAACCGCCGCGGGCCATCACCATGCCGACGACCAGGAACAGCATGCCGGTCGAGATGCCGTGGTTGACCATGTAGAGCACCGCGCCCGCGCCGGCCTGCGAGCTGAACGCGAAGATGCCCAGCGCGATGAAGCCGAAGTGCGCGATCGAGGTGTAGGCCACGAACCGCTTCATGTCGGACTGGCCGACCGCCAGCAGCGAGCCGTAGACGATGCCCACCACGGCCAGCACCAGCACCAGCGGCGCCAGCTCCTGGCTGGCCGCCGGGAACAGCGGCAGGCAGTAGCGCAGGAAGCCGAACGTGCCGATCTTGTCCAGGATGCCGACCAGCAGCACGCCCGCGCCCACCGGCGCCTCGGCGCCCGCGTCCGGCAGCCACGTGTGCAGCGGCACCAGCGGCGCCTTGATCGCGAAGGCGATGAAGAAGCCGAGGAACAGCCAGATCTGCGTGGACAGCGGCGCGTCCCGCGTCACCTCGACCAGGGTCGCCCAGTCGAAGGTGCCCTGGCCGATCTCCTCCCGGCTCACCACGTACAGGCCGATCACCGAGGCCAGCATGATCAGGCCGCCGAGCAGCGAGTACAGGAAGAACTTCATGGCCGCGTACTGCCGGTTCGGCCCGCCGAAGCGGCCGATCAGGAAGTACATCGGGACCAGCACGGCCTCGAAGAACACGTAGAACACGAACACGTCGGTGGCGGCGAACACGCCGACCATGCCGGTCTGCATGGCGAGTAGCAGGGCGAAGAACCCGCCCGCGCTGCGGCCCTCGGGCAGCTTCTCCGCCCACGAGCCGCCGATGACGACCGGCACCAGGAACGCGATCAGCGCGATCATCACCAGCGCGATGCCGTCCACGCCGAACGACAGGTGCACGCCGAAGGCCGGGATCCAGTCCGCCGAGCTGGTCAGCTGGAGGCGGTCGCCACCCGGGTCGTAGGCGGTCCACGCGAGCACCGCGAGGGCCAGCTCCACCAGCGAGAACGCCAGCGCGACCAGTTTGGCGAGGCGGTCGTTGCCCCGCAGGAACGCCACCACCAGGCTGCCCAGCAGGGGCAGCAGGAGCAGCGCGATCAGCACCCAGCTCACGAGAACCTCACCATCAGCAGCGCGCCCAGGACGAAGACCGCACCCAGGAGCATGGAGAGCGCGTACGAGCGGACGAACCCGGTCTGGAGCCTGCGCAGCCGGCCCGAGCTACCGCCCAGCAGCGCCGCCGACCCGTTGACCAGGCCGTCGACGCCCTTGTTGTCCACGAACACCAGCGCGCGGGTGAGCCAGGTGCCCGGCCGCGCGAACAGCGCCTCGTTGAGCGCGTTGCCGTACAGGTCGTTGCGCGCCGCGCGGACCGGGAACGACACCCGCGCCGGGCGCTCGACCGGCTGGTCGCCGCGCAGGAACAGCAGGAAGCCGAGGCCCGCGCCGAGCGCCGACAGGGCCAGCACCAGGATGTTGACCGCGCCGTGGCCCAGCACGCCGTGGGCCTCCTGCAGCTCGCCCAGCGACGGGGTGAGCCAGCCGGAGAGGTTGTGGTTCGACTCGAAGAACCAGCCCGCGCCGACCGAGCCGAACGCCAGCACGATCATCGGGATCGTCATGGTCAGCGGCGACTCGTGCGGGTGGTACTCGCGGCCGTCCTCCGAGCGCAGCTCGGTGTACCGCGGCTTGCCCAGGAACACCAGGACGAACAGGCGGGTCATGTAGAACGCGGTGAGGCCCGCGCCCAGCGCCGCGACGCCGCCGAACACCCAGCCGCGCCACCCCTCCATGCTGAACGCCGCCGCGATGATGGCGTCCTTGGAGAAGTAGCCGGACAGGAACGGGAAGCCGATCAGGGCCAGGTAGCCGAGCGTCCAGGTGACGAACGTGATCGGCATCTTCTTGGCCAGGCCGCCCATCCGCCGGATGTTGCCCTCGTCGTTCATGCCGTGCATGACCGAGCCGGCGCCGAGGAACAGGCCCGCCTTGAAGAAGCCGTGCGTGAGCAGGTGCATGATGCCCAGCGCGTAGCCGATCGGGCCGAGGCCGACGGCCAGGATCATGTAGCCGATCTGGCTGACCGTCGAGTAGGCCAGGACCTTCTTGAAGTCGTCGTAGGCGCAGCCGATGATGCAGCCGATCAGCAGCGTGACGCCGCCGATGACCATCACGACGAGGCGGCCGTCCTCGCTCAGGTTGTAGATCGGGTTCGCGCGGGCGATCAGGTAGACGCCCGCGGTGACCATGGTGGCCGCGTGGATCAGGGCGGACACCGGGGTCGGGCCGGCCATCGCGTCGGGCAACCACGCCTGGAGCGGGAACTGGCCGGACTTGCCGCACGCGCCGAGCAGCAGCAGGAGCGTGACGGCCAGCACCTCGGCCGACGACAGCTCGCCGACCCGGGCGAACACCTCGGTGTACTGGGTGGTGCCCAGCTCCTTGAACAGGATGAAGATGGCGATCGCGAGGCCCAGGTCGCCGACCCGGTTCATCAGGAACGCCTTCTTCGCGGCCGACGCCGCTTCCGGCTTGTGCTGGTACCAGCCGATGAGCAGGTAGGAGGCGAGGCCCACGCCCTCCCAGCCGAAGTACAGGGTCACGAAGCCGTTGCCCAGCACCAGCAGGAGCATCGCGGCGACGAACAGGTTCAGGTAGGCGAAGAACTTCCGCCGCCCGGCCTCGTGCGACATGTAGCCGATCGAGTAGACGTGGATCAGCGACCCGACACCGGTGATCAGCAGCACGAAGGTCAGCGACAGCGGGTCCAGGCGCAGCCCGAACTCGACGTCCAGCGCGTTCACCGGCACCCAGTCGAACAGGTGCAGCTCGGTGGTGCGGCCGTCCGGCCCCTGCCCGAGCACGTCGAAGAACAGCGCGAGGCCGTACCCGAAGGCGGCGATCACGGTGGCGCAGCCCAGCAGGTGGCCCCACTTGTCGGTGCGCCTGCCACCGACGAGCAGCACGAACGCGCCGAACGCGGGCAGGGCGAGCAACAACCAGGCGAGACTGCCGATCCCGCTGGCGGCAACAGGTTCCGTCACCGTGGACCTCTCAGTACTTCAGCAGGTTGGAATCGTCGACCGAGGCCGAGCGACGCGTCTTGAAGATCGCCATGATGATCGCCAGGCCGACCACGACCTCCGCCGCGGCCACGACCATCACGAAGAACGCCATCACCTGGCCGTCCAGCCCGCCGTTGATGCGGGCGAACGTGACCAGGCTGAGGTTCACCGCGTTGAGCATCAGCTCCACGCACATGAACACCACGATGGCGTTGCGCCGCACCAGCACGCCGACCGCGCCGAGGCTGAACAGCAGCGCCGACAGCAGCAGGTAGTACGTAGGGGTCACGACGACTCTCCCTTGAGCGCGCGTGCGTCGGCCTGGTGCCCGGTGCCGGACACCTCCGCGACGTCGTCGTCGAGGCGTTCCTTGCCGGTCGTCTCGATCAGCTCGGACAGGGACTCGGCGGCGACCGAGCCGTCCGGCAGCAGGGCGGGCGTGGCCACCGAGTTGGCGGTGGCGAACACGCCGGGGCCGGGCAGCGAACCGGGGCGCGGGCCGCGGAAGCGCTCCTCGACCCGTTCGCGCTGGGACTTCTTGGCGTCCTTGCCGGCGCGCGACGAGAAGGCCAGCACCATCGCGCCGACCGCCGCGGTGATCAGCAGCGCGGAGGTCAGCTCGAACGGGAACAGGTAGTCGGTGAAGATCTCCGCACCGATGTTGGCGACGTTGCCGCCGTTCTGGGTGTTCGCGTCGGCCAGCCCGGCCGGCTGCACGGAGGTCAGCGCGCGGGCCAGGGAGCCGACCACCAGGGCGGCGAAGCCGACGCCCAGCACGGCCGCCGCCAACCGCTGGCCGCGCAGCACCTCGACCACGGAGTCGGAGCTGTCCCGGCCGACCAGCATCAGCACGAACAGGAACAGCATCATGATCGCGCCGGTGTAGACGATGATCTGCACGAAGCCGAGGAACGGCGCCTGCTGGACCATGTAGAGCACGCCGAGGCTGAGCATGGTGAGGACCAGCCACAGCGCGGAGTGCACGGCGTTGCGCGCGAAGAGCATGCCCAGCGCGCCGGCCAGGGCGAGCGGGCCGAGGACCCAGAACGCGACCGCCTCGCCCGTGGTGACCACGTCGGCCGCGGTCTCGACCGCCCCGGGCTGCTGGAGGAGCAGGGACGAGAGGCTCACTTCAACGCCTCCTCGGGCCCGGTCTCGACCGTCGCGCCCTCGGGCACGCCCGCCTTGCGGGCCAGCGCCGGGCCGTTCACGTAGTAGTCCTTCTCGTCCTCGCCCAGCCGCATCGGGTGCGGCGGCTGCTCCATGCCGGGCAGCAGGGGCGCGAGCAGGTCCTCCTTGGTGAAGATCAGCTTCTGGCGGTCGTCGTCGGCCAGCTCGTACTCGTTGGTCATGGTGAGCGAGCGGGTCGGGCACGCCTCGATGCACAGGCCGCAGCCGATGCACCGCAGGTAGTTGATCTGGTAGTCCGCGCCGTAGCGCTCACCGGGCGAGTAGCGCTCCTCCTCGGTGTTGTCACCGCCCTCGACGAAGATCGCGTCCGCCGGGCAGGCCCACGCGCACAGCTCGCAGCCCACGCACTTCTCCAGCCCGTCCGGGTGCCGGTTGAGCTGGTGGCGGCCGTGGAACCGCGGCGCGGTGACCTTCTTGACCTCGGGGTACTCCTCGGTGACGACCTTCTTGAACATGGTCCCGAAGGTGACGCCGAAGCCCTTGACGGGATCAAACATCCCCATCGCTGGCCTCCTTAGATGCGGTAACCGCTGCCGGTTCCTGGTTCCGGGTGCCGGGCTCGCCGGCGGTGGTCCGATCGCCGGCTCCGCCGGTCGTGGGCAGCTCCGCGACCGGGACCTGCCGGCGCGGCGGTGCCTTGGGGACTGCGAGGTCGAGCGGGGGCACGGGGAAGCCGCCGCCGGTGACCGGCACGGCGTTCGGGTCGTGCGGCTCGCGCTTGTCGGGCAGCAGGAACGCGATCAGCAGCACGATCGCGAGGAACGCGCCGATCACGATCAGGGCGGTGCTGGTGTCCAGGCCGCCGCGGGACTCCCACTCCTGGCGCAGGAAGCGGGCGAACGCGACCGCGACGAACCAGATCAGCGCGACCGGGACCAGGAACTTCCAGCCCAGCCGCATGAACTGGTCGTAGCGCAGGCGGGGCAGCGTGCCGCGCAGCCAGATGAACAGGAACAGGAAGCCCAGCGTCTTGACCACGAACCAGAGCAGGCCGAACCAGCCGCTGTTGAGCACGTGGTCGTCGCCGACGAACGGGAACCGCCAGCCGCCCAGGAACAGCGTGGTGGCCAGCGCCGAGACGGTCACCATGTTGACGTACTCGGCGAGGAAGAACAGCGCGAACTTCAGCGAGCTGTACTCGGTGTGGAAGCCGCCGACCAGCTCCGACTCGGCCTCGGGGAGGTCGAACGGCGCCCGGTTGGTCTCGCCGACCATCGAGGTGACGTAGATCAGGAAGCTGACCGGGAGCAGGTAGAAGTACCAGCCGCCGGACTGGGCGTCGACGATGTCCGAGGTGGACAGCGAGTGGGAGTGCATGACCACCGCGACGATCGACAGGCCCATCGCGATCTCGTAGGAGATCACCTGCGCGGCCGAGCGCAGCGCGCCCAGCAGCGGGTAGGGCGAGCCTGAGGCCCAGCCGGACAGCACGATGCCGTAGACGCCGAGCGAGGAGCAGGCCAGCACGACCAGCACGCCGACCGGCAGGTCGACCAGCTGGAGCGCGGTGCGCTCGCCGAAGATCGAGACCTCGCCGCCGATCGGGATGACCGAGAAGGCCAGGAACGCCGGGACGCAGGAGATCACCGGCGCCAGGAAGAACACCCACTTGTCCGCCAGGACCGGGCGGATGTCCTCCTTGAACGCCAGCTTCAGGCCGTCGGCCAGCGACTGGAGCCAGCCGCCGGGGCCGACCCGGTTCGGGCCGGGGCGCTGCTGCATCCGGGCGACGACCTTGCGCTCCCAGTTGATCATGAAGAGGGTCATCAGGACGAGGAACGCGAAGATCCCCACGACCTTGACGACGATCAACCAGAGCGGGTCGTCGGCGATCAGTTCTGCGGTGGTCATGCCTCGCCTCCGAGCGTGCTGTTACTCCCGGTGACCGCGGGGGCGACCGCGACCACGGAGCCGTGGCCCGCGGCCAGGTCGCGCCGCACGGTGACCGCGCCCGAGTTGCCGGGCAGCCACACGACGCCGTCGGGCAGGTCGGCGGCCTCGACCGGCAGCACCACCTCGCCCCGGTCGGTGGACACGGTGATCTCGCCGCCCAGCTCCACGCCCAGGTGCACGGCGGTGGCCGGGGACAGCTTGGCCACGACCGGGCGCGCGGTGCCCGCCAGGTTCGGCTCGTCGTCCTGGAGCGAGCCGTTGTCCAGCAGTCGGCGCCAGGTGGCGAGGACGGCCTGCCCCTCCCGGGGCTGGGTCAGCAGCGGTGCGGCGACGGTCGGCGCGGACGCCGAGGGGGTCACCGCGCCGAGGCGGGCCAGGTCGGCCGCCGCCGAGGCGGGGGTCTGCGTGAACAGGTCCGCGTCCATCTCCACGGCCAGGGTGTCCAGCACCCGGCCGTCCGACAGCGCGCCCGTGCCCTCCAGCGTGGTGACGAACGGGCGGTGGCGCCCCTCCCAGTTGAGGTAGCTGCCCGACTTCTCCACGGCCGGCGCGACCGGGAGCACGACGTCGGCGTGCGCGGTGACCGCGCTGTGCCGCAGCTCCAGGCTGACCACGAAGCCGGCGGTCGCCAGGGCGCGCTCGGCAAGCGCCGGATCCGGCAGGTCGAACGGGTCCACGCCGCCGACGACCAGCGCGTCCAGCTCGCCGCTCGCGGCGGCGGTCAGGATGCCCGTGGTGTCGCGCCCGGCGACGGCGGGCAGCGCGCCCGCCTCCAGGCCCCAGGCCCGCTCGACGTCGGCCCGCGCCTCCGGGTCGCCAACCAGGCGACCGCCCGGCAGCAGCGTCGGCAGCAGGCCCGTCTCCAGCGCGCCCCGCTCACCCGCGCGGCGGGGGATCCAGGCGACGCCCGCGCCCGTGCGGGCGGCCAGCGCCGCGACCGCCGAGAACAGGCCCGGGACCTCGGCGGCGCGCTCGCCGACCAGGATCACCGCGCCCGGCTTGGACAGGTCCTCGACCACGTCCGCCGCGTGCTCGGGCAGGGCGTTGAGCGCGTTCGGCTCCTGGCCGGGCACGCAGGCCAGCAGCACGCCGTTGGTCTTCTCCACCGCCGGGGTGGTGAACTGGCCGAGGTGGAAGACCCTGGTCCGGTTCTTCCGGCTCGCCTTGCGCAGCCGGAGGAAGACGATCGGCGACTCCTCCTCCGGCTCGAACGCCACCAGCAGCGCGGCCGGCGCGGACTCGATCGCCGCGTAGGTGACGCCACCGTTGTCGGGGGTCCGGCCGAGGACCGCGCCGGTCAGGAACTCCAGCTCCTCGTTCGAGTGCGGCCGGGCGCGGAAGTCCACGTCGTTGGTGCGCAGCGCGACCCGGGCGAACTTCGAGTACGCGTAGGCGTCCTCGACGGTGAGCCGGCCGCCGGCCAGCACGCCCGCGCCCTTGCCGTCACGGGCCCTGGCCAGGCCCTCGGCCGCGACCTGGAGCGCCTCGGTCCACGACGACTCGCGCAGCTCGCCGGTCCCCGCGTCCCGCACCAGCGGGCGGCGGACCCGGTCGGCGGCCGTGCTGTAGCGGAACGCGAAGCGGCCCTTGTCGCAGGTCCACTCCTCGTTGACCTCGGGCTCGTCGGCCGCCAGCCGCCGCTGCACGGTGCCGCGCCGCCAGTCCGTGCGGGTGGCGCAGCCCGACGAGCAGTGCTCGCACACGCCGGGGGTCGACACCAGGTCGAACGGGCGGGCCCGGAACCGGTAGGCGGCGCTGGTCAGCGCGCCCACCGGGCAGATCTGGATGGTGTTGCCGGAGAAGTACGACTGGAACGGCTTCTGCTCGGCCACGCCGATCTGCTGCTGCGCGCCGCGCTCCAGCAGCTCGATGAACGGGTCGCCCGCGATCTGCGCGGAGAACCGCGTGCACCGCTGGCACAGCACGCACCGCTCTCGGTCCAGCAGCACCTGCGTGGAGATCGGGATCGGCTTCGGGAAGGTCCGCTTGTGCTCGTGGAACCGGGAGTCCGCGCGGCCGTGCGCGAGGGCCTGGTTCTGCAGCGGGCACTCGCCGCCCTTGTCGCAGATCGGGCAGTCCAGCGGGTGGTTGATGAGCAGCAGCTCCATCACGCCCTGCTGCGCCTTGTCCGCCACCGGCGAGGTCAGCTGGGTCTTGACCACCATGCCGTCGGCCACCGTCATGGTGCAGGAGGCCTGCGGCTTCGGCATCGGCCGGCCGCCCATCTCCACCTCGACCAGGCACTGCCGGCAGGCGCCCGCGGGCTCCAGCAGCGGGTGGTCGCAGAACCTCGGGATCACGGTGCCCAGCCGCTCCGCGGTGCGGATCAGCAGCTCGCCCTTCGGCGCGACGACCTCCTGGCCGTCGATGACGAGCTTGACGTGGCCCTCGGGTACCACCAGCTCAGTGCTCTTGTCAGGGGCGATCGTCATGCGCTTGCTCCTGCCAGGACCTGCGAGTTCTCCTTGCACAGGGCGAGGAACTCGTCCTTGAAGTACTTGATGCCGCTGGTGATCGGGCTGACCGCGCCGTCGCCGAGCGCGCAGAACGAGCGGCCCAGGATGTTGTCGCAGACGTCCAGCAGCGTGTCGATGTCGCTCGCCGTGCCCTCGCCGCGCACCATCCGCTGGAGGATCTGGACCAGCCAGTAGGTGCCCTCGCGGCACGGCGTGCACTTGCCGCACGACTCGTGCTTGTAGAACTCCGTCCACTTCATGACGGCCCAGGGCACCGACACCGTCTCGTTGAAGACCTGGATGGCGGTGGTGCCGAGCATCGAGCCCGCCTCGGCCGCGCCCTCGAAGTCCAGCGGCACGTCCAGGTGCTCGGCGGTGAACAGCGGGGTGGACGAGCCGCCCGGCGTCCAGAACTTCAGCGGGATGCCGTCCTTCATGCCGCCCGCCAGCTCCAGCAGCTCGCGCAGCGTGACGCCCATGGGAGCCTCGTACTGGCCCGGGTTGGTCACGTGGCCGGACAGCGAGAAGATCTTCGGCCCCGGCGACCGCTCGCGGCCCATGCTGCGGAACCAGTCCGCGCCGCCGTTGACGATGTAGGGCACGCTGGCGATCGTCTCGACGTTGTTCACCACGGTCGGCGACGCGTACAGGCCGGCGGTCGCGGGGAACGGCGGCTTGAGCCGCGGCTGGCCGCGGCGGCCCTCCAGCGAGTCCAGCAGCGCCGTCTCCTCGCCGCAGATGTAGGCGCCCGCGCCCGCGTGCACCACGACGTCGAGGTCGAAGCCCGAGCCGAGGATGTCCTTGCCCAGGTAGCCCGCCTCGTACGCCTCGCGCACCGCCGCGTGCAGCCGGCGGATCACGTGCAGCACCTCGCCGCGCACGTAGATCGCGGCGAAGTTCGCCCGGATCGCGTACGAGGTGATGATGATGCCCTCGATCAGCGAGTGCGGGTCCGCCATCATCAGCGGGATGTCCTTGCAGGTCCCCGGCTCGCCCTCGTCGGCGTTGATGACGAGGTAGTGCGGCTTGCCGTCGTTCTGCGGGATGAAGCCCCACTTCATGCCGGTGGGGAAGCCCGCGCCGCCGCGGCCGCGCAGCCCGGAGTCCTTGCACTGCTGGATCAGCTGGTCCGGGTGGGCCGTGAGCGCCTTGCGCAGCGCCGTGTAGCCCTCCAGCTGCTCGTAGGTCTTCAGCGTCCAGGAGCGCGGCGACAGCCAGCGCTTCGTCAGGACGGGAGTCAGTTTGTCGACCACGTCAGCCTCCCTGCCTACTTCTTCTCCGGCAGCGGCGGGAACTCCGCGTGCTCCGGCATCGCCGGTGCGGTCCACCCGCGCTCGGCGGCGATCTTGGCCCCGCGCACCGTCTCCGGGGCGGCCGACGGGCCGTCCAGGTCCGCGTCCCGCCCCTCGAAGAACCCGGCCAGCTGGAGCTCGGCCTGGCGGAAGTCGGTCAGCGGCGCGCCGCGCGTGGGGTGCGGCTTGTCGCCCACCTGGAGCGACTTCACCAGCGCCAGCGCCTTCTCCGGCGTCTGGTTGTCGAAGTACTCGTAGTTGACCTGGAGCACCGGCCCGAGGTCGCACGCCGCCAGGCACTCGGCGTGCTCCAGGGTGATCGAGCCCGGCGCGCCCGGCTCGCCCGAGGTCTCCTCGTGGCCCAGCGGCCGGCCGTCGCTGCCCAGGTGCTCGCGCAGCTTCGCGTAGATGGCGTCACCGCCCAGCGCCGCGCACAGCGTGTTGGTGCAGACGCTCACCAGGTGCTCGCCGCACGGGCGGCGCTTGTACATGGTGTAGAACGTCGCGACCGCGCTGACCTCGGCGTTGGTCAGGTCGAGCTGGTTGGCGCAGAAGGTGATGCCCGCCTGGCTGACGTGACCCTCGACCGACTGCACCAGGTGCAGCATCGGCAGCAGCGCCGAGCGCGCCACCGGGTAGCGGGCGACGATGGCCCGCGCCTTGTCGACGACGTGGTCGAACGCGCTGGTGTCGACCTCGTTCTCGTCGACCAGGCGCTGCGTCGCCACCGGGTCCAGCGGGGAGGCCGCGTAGACCTCTTCGGAAGTGCTCATCGGTCACAACCACCCATCACCGGGTCGATAGAGGCCACCGACGCGATGACGTCGGCGACCATGCCGCCCTCGCACATCGCGGGCATCGACTGGAGGTTCACGAAGCTGGGTTCGCGCACGTGCACGCGCATCGGCCGGGTGCCGCCGTCGGAGACGAGGTGGTAGCCCAGCTCGCCGCGCGGCGACTCGATCGGCACGTAGACCTGGCCCGGCGGCACCGCGAAGCCCTCGGTCACCAGCTTGAAGTGGTGGATCAGGGACTCCATGGACTGGCCCATGATCTTGCGGACGTGCTCCAGGGAGTTGCCCATGCCGTCCGCGCCGATGGTCAGCTGGGCGGGCCAGGCGACCTTGGCGTCCTCGACCATGACCGGGCCCGCGGGCAGGTTGTCCACGGCCTGGCGGATGATCCGCAGCGACTGGTGGATCTCCTCCACGCGCAGCAGGTACCGGGCGTAGGAGTCGGCCGCGGTCGACGTGGGCACGTCGAACTCGTAGTTCTCGTAGCCCGAGTAGGGATCGACCTTGCGCAGGTCCCACGGCAGGCCGGCGGAGCGCAGGATCGGGCCGGTGATGCCCAGCGCGAGGCACGCGTCCACGGGCAGGTAGCCGACGCCCGCCAGGCGGTTGCGCCAGATCGGCTGGCCGGTGAGCAGCTTGTCGTAGTCGGGCAGGCGGGAGTCCATCACCTTGATGAACTCCTTGATGCGCTCCACCGCGCCCTCGGGGAAGTCCTGCGCGAGGCCGCCGGGCCGGATGAACGCGTGGTTCATCCGCAGGCCGGTCAGGAACTCCAGCAGGTGCAGGACCTCCTCGCGCTCCCGGAAGCCCGCGGTCATGCCGGTCAGCGCGCCCAGCTCCATGCCGCCGGTGGCCAGCGCCACCAGGTGCGAGGAGATCCGGTTCAGCTCCATGAGGACCACGCGGGCGACCTGGGCGCGCTGCGGGGCGGTGATGCCGAGCAGCTTCTCCACGGCCATGCAGTACGCGGCCTCGTTGTGCAGCGGCGCCAGGTAGTCCATGCGCGTCACGAACGTGACGCCCTGGGTCCAGGTCCGGTACTCGCAGTTCTTCTCGATGCCGGTGTGCAGGTAGCCGATGACGCTGCGGGCCTGGGTGACGGTCTCGCCCTCCAGCTCCAGCACCAGGCGCAGCACGCCGTGCGTGGACGGGTGCTGCGGGCCCAGGTTCATGACGATGCGCTCGTCGCCCGCGGCCTCGGCCAGCACCTCGTCCCAGTCGCCGCCGGTCACCGTGTAGACGGTGCCCTCGGTGGTCTCCCGGGACCCCGCGTAGGCGTCGGGGTTCGAGGTGGTGCGGTTGGCCTCGTACGAGTCGCTGTCACGGCCCTCGGCGCTGGTGTCGGTGCCGGTCGTGACGTCGGAAAGCCGTTCAGTCATGAGTAGGACCGCCTCTGGTCTGGCGGGGGGATCTCCGCGCCCTTGTACTCCACCGGGATGCCGCCGAGCGGGTAGTCCTTGCGCTGCGGGTGGCCGTCCCAGTCGTCCGGCATGAGGATCCGGGTCAGGCCCGGGTGGCCCTCGTAGACGATGCCGAACATGTCCCAGGCTTCGCGCTCCTGCCAGTCGGCGGTCGGGTAGACCTCGACGATGCTGGGCACGCGCGCGTCGTCCACGTCGACCGCGACCTCCAGGCGGATGCGCCGGCGGTAGGTCATCGACGTGAGGTGGTAGACCGAGTGCAGCCGCTGCGGCGCGCCCACGCCGTAGTCCACACCCGACACCGAGCTGCACAGCTCGAAGCGCAGCGCCGGGTCGTCGCGCAGGACGCGCGCCACCTCGACCAGGTTCTCCCGGCGCAGGTAGAAGGTGATCTCGCCGCGGTCGACGGTGATCTGCTGGACGGTGTCGGCGGGCAGGCCCCGCTCCCGGATCGCGGCCAGCAGCTCGTCGGCGACCTCGTCGAACCAGCCGCCGTAGGGCCGCTCGGACGGCGCGGCGACGTGGGCGGGCAGCCGCAGGCCGCCGAAGCCGGAGGTGTCGCCGGAGCCGGAGATGCCGAACATGCCCCGGCGGGCGCGACCGGCCACGACGCCGCCGCGCGCCAGGTGCTCCTCGTGCTCCGACTCGCTCATGCTCGCGGAGCTGAGCGCCTCGGAGTCGGGCGACTGGGGGTTGGCGTTGCTCGGGGAGCCCGCGCCGGGGGTCTTCTCGACCTCGCCCCCGGTGTTGGCGTCCGCCGGCTTGTTCTCGTCAGCCATTGCCGCTCACTTCTTCGCAAAGCGCTGGGAGGACGGGATCAGGTCGGTGCTGTGGCCCTGCTCGGCCAGCAGCGCGGCCCTGGTCGGCCCCAGCGGCTCGTCCATGATCTTCGCGTGGATCTTGAGGATCGCGTCGATCAGCATCTCCGGCCGCGGCGGGCAGCCCGGCAGGTACATGTCGACCGGCACGACGTGGTCCACGCCCTGCACGACCGCGTAGTTGTTGAACATGCCGCCGGAGGAGGCGCACACGCCCATGGCCAGCACCCAGCGGGGCTCCGGCATCTGGTCGTAGATCTGGCGCAGCACCGGGGCCATCTTGTTGGTGACCCGGCCGGCCACGATCATCAGGTCGGCCTGGCGGGGCGAGGCGCGGAAGACCTCCATGCCGAAGCGCGCGAGGTCGTAGCGCGGACCGCCGGTGGTCATCATCTCGATGGCGCAGCAGGCCAGGCCGAAGGTGGCGGGCCACAGCGAGGACTTGCGGGTCCAGTTGACCAGCTTCTCGACGCTGGCCAGCAGGATGCCGTTCGGGAGCTTCTCTTCGAGACCCATGGTCTTCCCCCTCAGTTCCAGTCGAGGCCGCCGCGACGCCAGACGTAGGCGTACGCGAAGCCGACCGTGGCGACGAACAGCACGATCTCCACCAGGCCGAACAGGCCGAGCCGGTCCGCGGAGACCGCGAACGGGTAGAGGAAGACCATTTCGATGTCGAACAGGATGAACAGCATCGCCGTGAGGTAGTAGGCGACCGGCATGCGGCCGCCGCCGACCACGGGTTGCGGTGACGGTTCGATGCCGCACTCGTACGCGTCGAGCTTCGCGCGGTTGTAGCGGCGGGGTCCGATGTACGGGGCGGCCGTCACCGAGAACAGCGCGAAGGCCGCGGCGAGGGCGAACATCAATACGAGGGGGAGGTAAGGGTCCAGCACTCTCCGTCGTCCTTTCCTCGCTGTCGCGGTGGTGGTGCACCGCCGACCGTTGCGCACCCTAAGGGGTGTTCTTGCACCCTCCGGGAGTTAGGCATGCCTAACAATCCGCAGGTCGCTTGTGAAACACTTCACAAGGCATCACAGCCGGTTGTGAACTGATTCACAAGACCTGTGGGCCAGTGTAGAACGTCACACAGAGGCGTGACACACACCCCCTGTACCGCTCTGACCTGGTCTTACCGGGCGTGCGTCAACAGTTGGGAGGGCCAGGCGTGAACGGGGGCACACCGAATACGAAACAGCGCCGTCCCGAAGGACGGCGCTGCCCCGTTCAGGTGACCCGTATTAGGCCGTTGGAGCGAGCTTTGTGGCGGCCGTGATGAGACGGTCGAACGAGTCGCCGTCCTTGGGGTCGTAAAGCCCCGCGAGCAGCTTGAGCACCAGTTTCATCAGCGTCTTGCGCGGCAGGCCGTACTTGGTGGCGGTCCGCATGACGGTGGGGTTGCCGATCAGCTTGCTGAAGACGTTGCCCAGCCGGTAGTAGCTGCCCAGGGCCTGCTCGATGCGCACGGGGTAGCCGTGAAGTGCGCGTTCGCGGCTCGCGCCGGTGCGCGCCAGGGCCTGCACCGCGCTCTCGGCGGCGATCCGGGCCGACTCCATGGCGTAACCGATGCCCTCGCCGTTGAACGGGTTCACCATGCCGCCGGCGTCACCCACAAGGAGCAGCCCGTCTCGATAGTGGGGCTTGCGGTTGAGGCCCATCGGCAGGGCCGCACCGCCGATGCGGCCGGTGGCGTTCTCCTCGCGGAAGCCCCACTCCTCCGGGGTGCCGTCGAGCCAGCTCTTCAGCAACGCCCGGTAGTCGGTGGTGCCGTAGGCCTTGGAGGTGCTGAGGATGCCCAGGCCGACGTTGACCGTGCCGTCGCCCATGCCGAAGATCCAGCCGTAGCCGGGCAGCAGCACGTCGTTCTCGCGGTCCCACAGCTCCAGGTGCGACTCCAGGTAGTCGTCCTTGGTGCGGGGGCTGGCGTAGTAGCGGCGGACCGCGACGCCCATCGGCTTGGCGTCGTCCTTCTGGATGCCGACCGACAGCGCGAGGCGGGCCGACACGCCGTCGCAGCCCAGCACCAGCGGCGCCCGGAACTCGACCGGCTCCTTGCCGGGCCCCTGCTTGGCGCTGACGCCGACCACGCGGCCGTGCTCGACCACCGCGCCGGTGACGGTGGTCTGCTCGTGCAGGCGCGCACCCGCCTGGACCGCCGTCTTGGCCAGCATCTCGTCGAAGTCCTGGCGGGGCCGGACCACGCCGTAGGGCGGGAACGTGGCCAGCTCGGGCCAGTCCAGCTCGAGCCGGACGCCGCCGCCGACCACGCGCAGGCCGCGGTTGTGCAGCCAGCCCGCCTCCTCGCGGGTGTCGATCCCCAGGTCGATGAGCTGCTTCACGCCGCGCGGGGTCAGGCCGTCGCCGCAGACCTTCTCGCGGGGGAAGGTGCTCTTCTCCAGCAGCAGCACGTCCAGGCCGGCGCGTGCCAGGTACGTGGCCGCGGTCGAGCCCGCCGGGCCCGCGCCGACCACGATCACATCGGCGTCCTCGCCTGCCCTGCGGCGGCTGGGAGTCGTCATCCCCGCTCCTTGTGCGCGTGTTCACAAAGTCGGGGTCGAGTCTACTTGCGAGTTCCTGAGGAACTTTTCACGAGACGGGCTTGGTGCCCCGGTGCAGCGCCACCACGCCGCCGGTGAGGTTCATCCAGGCCACGTCCTCCCACCCGGCGCGGGCCACGACCTGGGCCAGCGAGCGCTGGTCCGGCCACGTGCGCATGGACTCCGCCAGGTACTGGTAGGCGTCCGGGTTGGAGGAGACGAAGCGCGCGACGAGCGGCAGGACCTTGAGCAGGTACCGCAGGTAGACGAACCGGAACGGCCGGAACGTCGGCGTGGACACCTCGCAGACCACCAGCCGGCCGCCGGGCCGCACCACCCGGCACATCTCGCGCAGCGCGGCCTCGGTGTCGTTGAAGTTGCGCAGCCCGAAGGACACCGTGACCGCGTCGAACGCGTTGTCGGCGAACGGCAGGCGCAGCGCGTCGGCGGCCACCTTCGGCACCGGCCGGTGCGCGCCGCCCAGCAGCATCCCCAGCGAGAAGTCGGCCGCCACGCACCAGGCCCCGGACGCCGCGTACTCGACGGTGGACACCGCCGTCCCGGCCGCCAGGTCGAGCACCTTCTCGCCCGGCCGGGCGTCCAGCACGCGCCTGCTCCACTCCCGCCAGCGCCGGTCGAACCCGAGCGTCATGACCGAGTTCGTCCGGTCGTAGCCCTCGGCCACGCCGTCGAACATCTCGGCGACCTCGCGAGGGTCCTTGTCCAAACCTGCACGCGACATGGCAAAAGCCTAGGCGACCCCCACCCCACCAGCACCCGCGCCCACCCCGCCCGCACGACACGCAAGCCCCCAACGCACGACACGCAAGCCCTGAGCGCATGACACGCGAGCCTTGAACGCATGACACGCGCGTGTCATGCGCTCAGACCGCGCGAGTCATGCCTCCAGACCCGGCGTGTCATGCGCTCAGACCCGGCGTGTAATGCCTTCAGGCCGCGTGAGTCGTACGTTCGGGGCTCGCGAGTTGTGCGTTCGGGAGGACTGTGGGCTAGGTCGGGGGCAGGCGTAGGGCGGTCAGCATGCCGTCCACGGCGGCTCGCCACGGGTACTCCTCGGCACGGGCGCGGGCGGCCGACCTGCGGGTCGGCTCGGGGTGGTCGAGGAGGGTGCTCACCGCGCCCGCGAACGCCGGGGCGCGGTCCTCCACCGCCGCACCGCAGCCGGGTCGCACGATCTCGCGCAGCGCGCTCGACGCCGAGACGACGACCGGCGTCCCGGAGGCCAGCGACTCCAGGGCGGCCAGGCCGAAGGTCTCGTGCGGGCCGGGGGCCAGGGAGACGTCGGCGGCGGCGAGCAGGTCGGCCACGGCGTCGCGCCGGTCGACGAAGCCCAGGAACGTGACGGGCAGGCCCGCGGCACGGCGTTCCAGGGCCTCGCGGCGGGGGCCGTCGCCCGCGATGACCAGCCGGACGCGGTGGCCCGCGGCGTGCAGCTCGGCGGCGGTGTCGACGCTGCGCTCCACGTGCTTCTCCGGCGACAGCCGGCCGCAGTGCACGAGCAGCGCGTCGGCGCCCCGCGCCAGGTCCGCCCGCACCGAGCGGTCGCGGCGGGTCGGGGTGAACGTGCCCAGGTCCACGCCCAGCGGCACGCGGACCACGTTGCGCGCGCCGATCCGGTCGAACTCCTCCCGCGCGAACCCCGTCGTGCACACCACCGCGTCGTACGAGGCGGCCATCCGCGCGTTCGCCCGGTCCGCGACCCGTCGCGCCAGCGGCCCCGGCAGCAGGAACTGCTCCAGCAGCCGGTCCAGCCGCTCGTGCGAGATCACCGCGCTCGGCACGCCGCGCGCCGCCGCCCAGCGGCCCGTGCCGCGCAGCGTCACCCGGTCCGACACCTCCAGCCGGTCGGGTCGCAGGCGGTCCAGCAGCGCGCGCACCCGCCACGGGTCGACGGCGCGGTAGCCGCCGGTGCCGGGGATGCGCGGCGCGGGCAGCGTGATCCGGCGGACGCCCGGCGCGAGCCGTTCGTCGGCGTGCGCGTCACCCGGCACGACCAGCACGGCCTCGTGCCCACGTCCCGCGTAACCGGCGCCGAGGTGGTGCAGGGCGGTGCGCAGGCCACCGGAGCGCGGGCCGTAGAAGTTGGCCAGCTGCACGATCCTCATGCCGCGCGCCGCTCCGGCACGCCCAGCACGGCCGCGTAGTGGTCCAGCAGCTCGTCGCACACCGCCGCCCACGTCCGCCCGCGCACCCACCGCCGGGCCGCCTGCCCGTACCGCCGGCGGCGCAGCGGGTCCCGCAGCTCCTCGACCGCGCGCCGCAGGTCGTCGTCGGTGTCGAACAGGTAGCCGGTGTCGGGTCGCACCAGGTCGCGCGGCCCGCCCGCGTTCGGCGCGACCACCGGCACCCCGCTGGCCAGCGCCTCCTGCACGGCCTGGCAGAACGTCTCGTGCGGGCCCGTGTGCACGAACACGTCCAGGCTCGCGTAGGCGGCGGCCAGGTCCGTGCCGCCGCGGAACCCGAGGAACGCCGCCCCGGGCAGGTCCCGGCGCAGCCGCTCCTCCTCCGGCCCGTCGCCGACGACCACGAGCCTCACGCCGGGCAGGTCCCGGAGCGCCGCGAGCCGCTCGACCCGCTTCTCCGGCGAGAGCCTGCCGACGTAGCCGACCAGCAGCTCCCCGTCGGGCGCCAGCTCCGCGCGCAGCGCGTCGTCCCGGCGGGCCGGGTGGAACAGCTCGACGTCCACCCCGCGCCCCCAGCGGTGCACGCGCGGCACGCCGTGCCCCTCCAGCGCCTCCACGGCCCAGCTCGACGGCGCCAGCGTGCGGTCGGCCTGGGCGTGCAGCCGGCGGGTCCACCGCCACGCGGCGCGCGCGGTCAGGCCGAGCCCGTAGTCGGCGGCGAACCCGGCGACGTCGGTCTGGTAGACCGCGACCGTCGGCACGCCCAGCCGGCGGGCCGCCGAGAGGCCGCGCGCGCCCATGACGAACGGGCTGGCCAGGTGCACGACGTCCGGTCGGAAGTCGTGCAGCGCGGTGAGCACCCGGCGCGTGGGCACGCCCACCGGCAGGGAGCTGAACCGCGGCAGGTCCACCGCCGGGACGCGCACGACCGGCGTGCCGCTGTGGTGGTCGGCGCCCGCGCCCGGCGCCACCACCAGGGCCCGGTGGCCGCGCGCGGTGAGGTGCTCCAGGACGCGCAGGACGGAGTTGGTGACCCCGTTGACCTGGGGCAGGAAGCTTTCCGTGATGATCGCCACGCGCACGGCGATCACCCTGCGGTGCGAAGGACACGACGGCGTGACAGCTCCGCGAACGCCCGTCGAACTCCTCACGTCGCGCTTGACGTTGGCCCCCGCTTCACCTTCTGTACGCGTCGCGGTCACTCCGTGCGGTCACACTAGGTCGGCATGACCGTCTTGTCGTCGCGTCCCGCTCAGCCAGTCGATCCCGGCCTGGTGTCGATCGCGCTGGAGATAGCGGGTCGCCTCGCCAACGACGCGTCGGACGTCATCATGGCGACGGCGGGCCGGGGCGCGAGGCCCGAGGACGACGCCTCGCCGTTCGACTGGGTGACCGACACCGACCGGACCCTGGAGCGGCACACCAGGCGCGTGCTGACCGCCGAGTTCCCGGACATCCCGGTGTTCTGCGAGGACTCCGACGAGGACGTGGCGAGCGACGTCGAGTACCGCTGGGTGGTGGACCCGGTGGACGGCACGGCCAACTACGTGGCGGGCGTGCCGTGGTGCGCCTACAGCCTGGCGCTGGTGGACCGGTGGGGGCCGGTCGTGGGGGTCGTGGCGGACCCGTACCGGGCGCAGATCTACGCGGCGGCGCGCGGGCGGGGGATGCGGGCCAACGGGACGCCGGTGAAGCTGGGCGACCAGGCGGTGAGCGCGATCGTGTGCACGGAGATGACGCGGACGGGGCCGTGGCCGGGGATGGGCGAGTTCATCTCGCGGGCGGCGGTGGCCGGCACGGGGGTCCGGGTGCTGGGGTCGAAGGCGCTGGCGGTGGCGCAGGTGGCGCTGGGCCACGCGGCGGCGGCGGTGCTGCACAGCTACCACGAGTGGGACGTGGCGGGCGCGGTGGCGCTGGCGGTCGAGTCGGGCGCGGTGGTGCTCGACCGGAGGGGCGAGGACGCGCCGCTGCCGGTGGACGGGCTGCTGGTGGCGATGCCCGAGGTGGCCGAAGAGGTGCTGGGGTGGTGGCAGTCCTCGATGAGCCGTTAGGCCGTTTGGCGGATGGGCCGCAACTGTGTATAGTTGGTTCTGCCAGGCCCAATAGGGCCTGGAAGTGAACCCGGTTCACCATCCGGACGGTTGGTTGCCGGGTTTCGCGCTGTCTAGGGCAGTTCCAGCCACTGCGCCTTCTCGATCAGCCCCTCGACCCGACGGCGCCACTCTCCGCCCATCCCGTAGCTCCACGCGATCGCGTCGCTGGCCCACAGCATCGGGTCCTCGTACGCGCGGAAGTGCTCATAGGGCAGGTCGTAGTCCTTGCGCACGATCCGGGCAAGGGTGTGCCGGTCTTCGGCGTCCTGGTGCGCACAACTCTCGAGCACCAGCCTCGTGGCGCTGATGTTGATCAGATGCCGGCCCGCGGCGGCCAGGCAGAGCTGTCGGGCGACCCGGTCATTCGGGTGTTCGCACCCGAAGACCTGTGCGTGGACACCGAGTTCGTGGAGCAGCGCGACGATCTCCTTCCGCCGCGGGTTGCTCTCCTTGCAGAAGTGCAGCCGTCGCTGACCCGGCTTCACCTTGGCACGCAGGGCGGTGCGAACGCGGTGCAGGTCTCGCGGGAGCGCGATGACGACGGCGACCAGGTAGGTAGGACCTCGCCGGGACTCGTCGAGGAATGCTTGCCACATGACGTGGATGATCTCAAAGGACCAACCCGTTGCGTCATTCGGCCTAATCATTGCCCAGGTGCGGCAACTGCTGCTCCAGCATCTCCAGGTGCACCCGCGCCCGCTCCAGCGACGGCTGGTTGAACATCTGGAGCGCCACCCGCCCCACCTCGTCCTCGAACGCCGTGAAGTCGCGCACCGCCGCCGCCATCCGGTGGCCGACCGGGTGCTGCTGGTCTGCTCCCAGCGCCCGCGCCAGGTCGGCGATCCGCCGCACGTCGCCCAGCTCGCCGCCGAACTGCGCGGCGATCCGGGCCAGCCAGTCCCGGGCCGGTGACGGCGGCACCGTCGCCACCGCCGCCGCGACCCGCCGCACCGACAGCTCGCACCGCGCGACCATCGCCGACCAGCGGTCGTTCGGGGGTGGTGGCAGGGGCGGCGGGAAGGCGGGCGGCGGCAGCACCGGCTGCGGGCGGCGGCGGATCGCGCCGACCATCAGGCCGACCAGGGTGCCCGGCAGCGCGCCCAGCGGCGCCCCGATGATCATCGAGCCGATGAACGTGCCCACCACCTCGGCGGAGGACGGGTCGTCGGCGTCCGAGAGCGTGATGCCCGTGGTGAGCAGCACCACCATCAGCGCCCAGCCGATGAGCATTCCCCAGAGCGCCGAGCGTCCCATGGTCCCCAATGTGCCAGATCACGCGTCGAAATCGACCGTGATCTCCGGGGTCACCGCCACCGCCTGGCACGTCAGCACGAAGCCCGCCGCCACCTCGTGCGGCTCCAGCGCGTAGTTCCGCCGCATCTCCGCCACCCCGGACACCACCCGCGCCCGGCACGTGCCGCACACCCCGCCCTTGCACGCGAACGGCAGGTCGGAGCGCACGCGCTGCGCCGCGTCCAGGATCGGCGTGTCCCCGGGCAGCGGCACGACGGTCTCCCGGCCGTCCAGCACCAGGGTCGCCGTCGCCACCGCGTCCGGCGAGGGCGCGGCCCGGCGCGGCGCGGGCGGCGGTTCGTCGACGTAGAACAGCTCGTGGTGCACCGCCGCCGGCGGCACGCCCAGCGACGTCAGCACCTCGCGCGCGTCCCGCACCAGCCCGTGCGGCCCGCACAGCCACCACTGGTCCACGTCCGCCCACGGCACCACCGACGACAGCAGCGCCCGCAGCTTCGCCGCGTCGAGCCGCCCGGAGAACAGCTCCACGTCCCGCGGCTCCCGCGACAGCACGTGCACGAGCTGGAACCGCGTCGGGTGGCGGTCCTTCAGGTCCGCCAGCTCCTCGGCGAACATGACCGTGTCCGCGCGCCGGTTGCCGTACAGCAGGGTCACCCTCGCCCCGGCGGCCAGTTCGGTGGCGGCGATCGACAGCGCGGGCGTGATGCCCGAACCGGCGACCACCAGCCCGTGGTGCGAGCCGCCCGCCGGCGTGAAGGTGCCGGTCGGCGGCGAGACCTCCAGCACGTCGCCGGGCTGGGCCCGGTCGACCAGCAGCGACGAGAACAGGCCGCTGTCGACGCGGCGCACGCCGATGCGCAGCGGCGCGCCGACGGGCGCGCAGATCGAGTACGACCGCCGCTCGTCGCCGTTGCGCAGCGTCACGTGCTGCCCGGCCTTGAACGCGAAGGCGCCCGCCAGCTCGCCGGGCACCTCGAACGTCACCGCGACCGCGTCCTCGCACAGCCGCTCGACCGACGCCACGGCCAGCTTGTGGAACTGCGGCATCAGATCTCCTTGACGTGTTCGAACGGCTCGTCGCAGTCGGCGCACCGCCGCAGCGCCTTGCACGCCGTGGAACCGAAGCGCGACAGCTCGGCGGTCCGCGCGGACCCGCAGCGCGGGCACGCCACCCGCCGGGACGGCGGCACCAGGTTCAGCGGCACCGGGCCGGCGGCGCGCGGCCCCAGCCGGGACGGCGGCGCGATGCCCGCCTCGCGCAGCTTCCGCAGGCCGTCCTCGCTGATCCAGTCGGTGGTCCACGCGGGCGACAGCGACGTGCGCACCTCGACCTCGGAGAACCCCGCCTCCAGCAGGGATCGCCGCAGGTCGGCGCCCATCTCGTCCAGGGCGGGGCACCCCGAGTAGGTGGGGGTGATCGTCACCGACACCCGCCCGCCGGACTCGGTCACGTCCCGCAGCACGCCCAGGTCGGCCAGCGTGAGCACCGGCAGCTCCGGGTCGCGCACCCGGGCCGCCACCTCGTACGCGGCGCCCGTCACCACTTCGCCCCCGGCAGCGACCGGTGCAGGTGCTGCATCTCGGCCAGCAGGTAGCCCATCGCCTCGGTGTGCACGCCGTCGCGCCCGGCCCGCCCGTCGACCCGCGCCGCGGGCGGCACGTCGGCGGGCCGCTCCAGCCGCGCCGCCGCCAGCACCGCGTCCAGCACGTCGTCCACCTCGGACCGCAGCCCGGTCGGGTCGACGGCCACGCCGGCCAGCCGCAGCTCGACGGGGTGCGGGGTGAACAGCTCGTCCAGGTGCGGCCACACCCGCGCCAGCCCGGCGGCCATCCGGCGGTGCGACTCCTCGGTGCCGTCGCCGAGCCGCACGACCCACTGCGCCGCGTGGTCCCGGTGGTAGGCCAGCTCCTTCACGGCCTTCTCGGCGACCGCCGCCAGCACCGGGTCCGCGCTCGCCCGCAGCCGCGAGCACTGCGCGAGCTTCCACGACGAGAACACCAGCAGCCGCGCCACCGTGGTGGCGAAGTCGCCGCCCGCGAACGGGCCGCACTCGATCTCGGCCAGGTGCACGTTGCGGAACTCGCGCTCCTCGCGCAGGAACGCCAGCGCGTCCTCGTCCCGGCCCGCGCCCTCGGCCTCGCCGGCCCTGGTGAGCAGCATCCGGGCCTGGCCGAGCAGGTCGATCGCGATGTTGGCCAGCGCCACGTCCTCCTCCAGCTCGGGCGCGCGCGAGGTCCACTCGGCCAGCCGCTGCGCCAGCACCAGCGCGTCGTCGCCCAGCATCAGGCAGTACGCGAACAGGTCGGCGCGGTCGACGCCCTCCGGCAGCTCCCGGTCGACACCGGCCAGCGCCTCGGAGAAGCCCGTCCCGAACGCCCAGTGCGCGTCCTCCTGGTCCACCAACCCGTCGTAGGCGCTCACAGGTGCGGCACGTCCTCTGGGATCGGGTAGAACGTCGGGTGCCGGTACACCTTGTCGCCGCTGGGCTCGAAGAACGGGTCCTTCTCGTCCGGTGAGGACGCGGTGATCGCCGCCGCGGGCACCACCCAGATCGACACGCCCTCGTTGCGGCGCGTGTAGACGTCGCGCGCGTTGCGCAGGGCCATCTCGGCGTCCGGCGCGTGCAGCGACCCGACGTGCACGTGGTTCAGCCCGCGCTTGCCGCGGACGAACACCTCCCACAACGGCCACGACGAGCTCATGCCGCCCCCTCCGCCACGGCGCGCTTGGCCGAGTACGCCTCGGCCGCCGCGCGCACCCACTCGCCGTCCTCGTGCGCCTTGCGCCGGTGCGCGACGCGCTGCGCGTTCGACGGCCCGTTGCCGCCGACGACGCGCCAGAACTCGTCCCAGTCGGGTTGGCCGAAGTCGTGGTGCCCGCGCTCGGGGTTCCACCGCAGCTCGGGGTCCGGCAGCGTGACGCCCAGCTTCTCGGCCTGCGGCACGGTCATGTCCACGAACTTCTGCCGCAGCTCGTCGTTGGTGTGGCGCTTGATCCGCCACTTCATCGACTGCTCGGTGTTGGAGCTCTCCGCGTCGGGCGGGCCGAACATCATCAGCGACGGCCACCACCAGCGGTCGACGGACTCCTGGACCATGGCCCGCTGCGCGTCGGTGCCGCCCATCATCGTCATCAGCAGCTCGTAGCCCTGCCGCTGGTGGAACGACTCCTCCTTGCAGATGCGGATCATGGCCCGCGCGTACGGGCCGTAGGAGGTGCGGCACAGCGGGACCTGGTTGCAGATCGCCGCGCCGTCGACGAGCCAGCCGATCACGCCGACGTCGGCGAACGACAGCGTCGGGTAGTTGAAGATCGAGGAGTACTTCTGCCTGCCCGAGATCAGCTTCTCGGTCAGGTCGCCGCGGTCCGCGCCCAGCGTCTCGGTCGCGGCGTACAGGTAGAGGCCGTGCCCGGCCTCGTCCTGGACCTTGGCCAGCAGGATCGCCTTGCGGCGCAGCGACGGCGCGCGGCTGATCCAGTTGCCCTCCGGCTGCATGCCGATGATCTCGGAGTGCGCGTGCTGCGCGATCTGCCTGATCAGCGTCTTGCGGTAGCCCTCGGGCATCCAGTCACGCGGCTCGACGCGCTGTTCGGCCACCACGGTGCGCTCGAACCGGTCCTCCAGGTCCATGGACCGATGTTACACCTGGAGGCCGTTTTCGAGGAAGACTGTAACAAGCCCGTCAGGTCCTCCGGCGCAGCCACCAGACCAGCGGCAACAGCACCGCCCACACGGCGAGCAGGAACGTGCCGATCGGCAGCAGCGCGAGCACGGCGGTGCGCCCGGCCACCCGCGCCACCTCGGGGTTGCCGGTGTCGTACTCGATGCGCACCAGCTGACCCGGCTCCAGGCCCTCGGGGTACAGCACGCCCTGCTCCGGGCTGTGCACGGCGCCGTCGTCGGAGGCGAAGCGGACCACGGTGCGCTGGAACGACACCGACACCACCTCGGCCGTCGCCTTCCCCAGCCGCTGCTCGATCATGTAGTCGTCGCGCCAACACGACGCGAGCAGCACCAGGGCGATCAGCGTCACCAGCCCGCCGACCACCAGCAACGCCCGGCCCACCAGGGGCCGAGCCGCCGGGCGGACCAGCGTCCGCAGTGCGTTGTCCACCACAAAGACGGAGTCTAGGGCGGGCTCGGCGCCTGATCTCAGCCGTCGGTCCATACCCTCGGGAGTGTGACCACAGCTCCTGCCTCGCGGATCGGACGGCGGCTGCGCGTGCGCACCACGGCCGCCACGGACGTCGACCTGCTGGGCAGGCTGCCCTCGTCGACCGGTGCGCTGAGCTGGGTGCGCGAGGGGTCCGGCCTGGTCGGCTGGGGCGAGGCCGCGCGGTTCGAGGTCTCGGGGCCGGACCGGTTCGCCGCCGCCGACCGGTGGTGGCGCGGGTTCGCCGCGGACCTCGACGTGGACGACGAGCTGGGCGTGCCGGGCAGCGGTCCGGTGGCGTTCGCGAGCATGGCGTTCGACGACCGGCCCGGCCACTCGGTGCTGGTGGTGCCGGAGGTCGTGGTGGGCCGGCGCAACGGCCGCACCTGGGTGACCACGATCGGCGACCGGGAGCCCCGCGAGATCACCCCCGTGCGCCGCCCTTCCGAGGTGCGCTACGCCGACGGCGAGCTGTCCGTCACGGCCTACCGCGAGGCGGTGCGCGCGGCGGTCGAGCGGATGCGCGCGGGCGAGCTGGACAAGGTCGTGCTGGCCCACGACCTGCTGGCCGTGGCGGACGCGGACATCGACCAGCGGTTCGTGCTGCGCGGCCTGGCCCGCCGCTACCCGGGGTGCTGGGTCTACGCCGTGGACGGCCTGGTCGGCGCCACCCCCGAACTGCTGCTGCGCCGCACCGGCCGCGTGGTCGACTCGCGCGTGCTGGCGGGCACGACGTGGCCGCGCGACGGCGCGACCGACGACGAGCTGGCCGGCGCGCTGCTGTCCTCGCGCAAGGACCGCGAGGAGCACGGGTACGCGGTGGCGTCGCTGGTGGAGACGCTGCGGCCGTTCTGCTCGGCCTTGTCGGTGGACGGCCCGTCGGTGCTGCGGCTGCCGAACGTGTCGCACCTGTCCAGCGACGTGATCGGCGAGCTGCGCGGCACGCCGTCGCTGCTCGCGCTCGGCGCGGCCCTGCACCCCACGGCCGCGGTCGGCGGCACCCCGCGGGCCGCCGCGACCGGGGTCATCCGCGAGCTGGAGGGCATGGACCGCGGCCGCTACGCGGGCCCGGTCGGCTGGATCGACGCCAACGGCGACGGCGAGCTGGGCATCGCGCTGCGCTGCGCGCGGATCAGCGGCCGGACGGCCCGCCTGTTCGCCGGGTGCGGCCTGGTGGCCGGGTCCGACCCGGACACCGAGGTCCGCGAGGCGCACGCCAAGATGCGCCCCGTGCGCGAGGCCCTCGAGGGCCGATGACCGCGTGAGCGAGGTCACGGGGACGCCGGGCGGCCCCGCGGCCAACCGGTACGTGACCACAGCACTGGACAAACCGCCGGACCTCCGCGGCCCCGACGTCACTTCCGCGTTCGCGGAGCTGTTCGACGCCCACGCCCGGCAGCTCCGCGGCTACCTGGCCGGCCGCGTCGGCGAGTCGGCGGCCGACGACCTGGTCGCCGAGACGTTCCTGGTGGCGCTCAAGCGGCGGCACAGCTACGACCCGGGGCTCGCGCCCGTGAAGGGCTGGCTGTACGGGATCGCCACCAACCTGGTGCGCGAGCACCTGCGGCGCGAGGCGAGAGGTCGCCGCGCGGTGCTCCGCGTGGTCGGCCGGCCCGACGCCGAACCCGACCACGGCCACCGGGTCGCCTCCCGCGTCGACGCCCAGCGGCAGACCGCCGTGCTGGCCCGGGCGCTCGCCGACCTGCGCGACGAGGACCGCGACGCGCTGCTGCTCACCTCGTGGGCCGGGCTGACGCCCGCCGAGGTCGCCGCCGCGCTCGGCGAGAACGACAGCACCGTCCGCTCCCGGCTGCACCGCGTCCGGACCAAGCTCCAAGCCCTGCTCACCGAGGAGACCCCCGATGCGTGAACTCGACGACGCGCTCGACCAGCTCCACCGCGAGGCGCGCACCTCGGACGCGCCCCTGGACGCCGTGCGCGCCCGCGTCCTGGCGGCCGCCGCCGCCGAAACCGCGCCGCCCCGGCGCTCCCGCCGCTGGTACGCGCCGGTCGCCGTGGCCGCGGCCGCCGCGCTCGTCGCCGGCGTGGTGGCGATGAACAACCGCCCGCACGAGCAGCAGGTCGCCGTGCCGGGCGCCACCACCGCCGCGACCGCGCCCGAGGTGGAGCTGCTGTCCGCGCCGGAGTACCTGAACCTCGCCGCCGACGCGATCACCGCCACCGACCAGCCGCTCGCGCCCGGCCAGTACCGGTACATCGCCACGCACCAGTGGAACTCGGTCGGCATGATGCTCCCGCCGCCCGCGGACCGGCCCGACGCCCCGAAGTCCGGCTACACCTGGCTGCGGGAGTCGCGCCACGAGAAGTGGATCCCGCACGACACGGACCTGGAGTGGATGGAGCGCCGCACCCCGCTGGAGGGCCTGGAGTGGCTCGGCGGCAGCGTGCCGCGGTCCGAGGCGGCCGAACCCGAGGTCACCGACGTCGACACGGGCGAGCGGCGCGGCAGGTGCGGCGACTTCTTCCCGAACTCGCTGCCGAAGAAGGTGTGCGGCGACCCGGCGGACTGGGACAACCCCGAGTTCTACGCCGCCCTGCCGCGCGACCCCCGGGCCATCGCGCAGTACCTGCGCGACGCGACCGCGCACCGGGGTTCCGAGCCGACCACCGCGTTCCACTGGGGCGCGGAGATCCTGCGCACCGGGCTCATGCCCGCCGACCTGCGCGCCCAGTGGTACCGGGCGCTGGCGCTGATCGACGGCGTCACCGCGTTCGAGCAGGGCGTCGACCTGGACGGCCGCAGCGGCGTGGCCATCGGCATCGACGGCCCGCACGAGCGGCGCGAGCTGATCATCGACCCGGCCACCGGCGACTTCATCGGCGAGCGCACCACCGCGGGCGACGAGCCGTACGACCCCTGGGTCGCGCCCGGCACGGTGACCGGCCTCAGCTCGATCACCACGCGGGTCGTGGACGGGATCGGCCAGACCGGCTGAACCGGGGTGGGGCCGTCCCGCGACGTGCGGGACGGCCCCGTCGTCAGTGCTGGTGCCCGGCGAGGATCTCGTGGGTCTCCTGCATCTTCTTGAAGGACTTGGGCTCCGCGACCGCGGCCCGCGCCCCGACCCCCGCCTCCGCGCCCGGCAGCGCGGCCGGCTTGGCCGGCGTGAACAGCCAGGTCCGGAACAGCTCGTCGAGCTGCCGGCCGGAGACCGCCTCCGCCAGCGCGACGAAGTCCTCGATCGTCGCGTGGCCGCTGCGGTGCTCGGCGAGCCACTTCTTCAGCAGCGCGAAGAACGCCTCGTCGCCGATCTCCAGGCGCAGCGCGTGCACGGCCAGCGCGCCCCGGTCGTACACGGCGCCGTGGAACTGGTTCGACGCGCCCGGGTCACCCGGCAGCACCTGCCAGAACGGGCTGTCCGCCGGGTACAGGTCGTAGACGTACTGGGCGTTCTCCTGGGCCGTGCCCTCGCCCACGTGCTCCGACCACAGGAACTCCGCGTAGCTCGCGAAGCCCTCGTTCAGCCAGATGTCCCGCCAGCGCTCCACCGACACCGAGTCGCCGAACCACTGGTGCGCCACCTCGTGCGCCACCACGTAGGTGTTCGCGCCGCGGCGGAAGAACGCGGTGTCGTAGGTGGAGCGGGTCTGGTTCTCCAGCGCGAAGCCGATGCCCGGCGTGGCCACGCCGCCGTTGGCCTCGAACGGGTAAGGCCCGAAGCTCCCCTCCAGGAACTCCGTGACCTCGACGGTGCGCTCCAGCGACGCCTCGGCCGCGGCGCGGTCCGCGCCCAGCCGCTCCGAGTAGGCGGTGATCACCGGGCGGCCCGCCGAGTCGGTGTCGTGCCGGACCTCGAACTGGCCGATCGCGAGGAACGCCAGGTAGGTGGCCTGCGGGGTGGTGCTGCGGTAGCGCCACCGGGTCCAGCCGTTGATCTGCTTCGCGGTGCCGTTGAACAGGCCGTTGGACAGCACCTCGACCCCGTCCGGCACGGCCACCGACACGTCGAAGGTCGCCTTGTCGGTCGGGTGGTTGTTGCCCGGGAACCACCACGGCGCGATGTCCGGCTGGTCGATGGCCAGCGCGCCGTCCGGGGTGCGCTTCCACGCCGTGTAGCCGTCCTGCGCGCGGGAGGAGGGCACGTCGGAGTAGGTCACGACCACGGTCAGGTTGGTGCCCTTGCGCAGCGTGCCCGGCGGGTCCACGGTCAGCTCGCCGCCCCGCTGCTCGAAGTCCGCGACGCGGTTGTTGACCCGGACCGACTTCACCTCCAGCAGGAAGTCGAGGTTGAAGGCGGTCAGGTCCTGGGTGGTCCGGGCCAGGACCGTGGTGGTGCCGGACAGGGTGTCGGTGGTCGGCTGGTAGGACAGCCGGATGTCGTAGTGGGAGACGTCGTAGCCGCCGTTGCCCGCGCCCGGGTAGTACGGGTCGCCGATGCCGGGCGAACCGGGCTGGGCTGCGGTCGCGGTGCCGGCGAGCAGCAACAAGGCCGCCGAGGTGGCGGTGCCGAGGGACAGCTTCGCTCTCAGGGACATGCGGCGAAGCTAGTCCCGGCCGGCCGGCGCAAGTACCCCCGTACGTCGGTGTTCCGGCTACTGGAAGGCCGTTGACACCGCCGCCTTGAGCCGTGCGTGGAGATCGCGGAGCCCGGTCCGCTCCACCCTGATCTCCACCACCCTCAGCCCCTTCGGGCGGTCCAGCGCCCGGCGCAGCTCCTCCGGCGTGCGGGCGGTGGTGTGGGGGACGTGGTGGGCCCGGCAGAGCGCTTCGAGGTCGACGCCGTGCGGCGTGCCGAAGACCCGCTCGAAGCTCTCGCCGTGCTCCGGCGCGCCCTGCTCCAGCAGCGCGAAGATGCCGCCGCCGTCGTCGTTGACGACCACGACGGTGAGGTCCGGGCGCGGCTCCAGGGGACCGATCAGCAGGCCGTTGCTGTCGTGCAGGAACGTCAGGTCGCCGATCAGGGCGTAGGTGGGGCCCTGGGCGAGCGCGATGCCGGCGGCCGTGGACACGCTGCCGTCGATGCCCGCCACACCCCGGTTGGCGTGGGTGCGGACGTCCCGGCGCGGCGCGGCGACCAGGTCCACGTCGCGGACCGGGTTGGAGGAGCCGAGGAACAGGTTCGCGCCCGGCGCGACGGCGGCGACCAGGTCGCGGGCCACGTGCAGGCCGGTCGGCCAGGGCTGCTCGGCCAGCAGGTCGTCCACCACGTCGGCGACCGCCTTGTCGGCGTGCTGCCAGTCGGTGAGCCAGTCGGGGTCCACCTCGTGCTCGCCGCTCAGGGCCAGGTCGGTCGAGGTGTGCGTGGCGGCGAACCGGGGGTCGGGCCACTCCGGGTCGTCGGACAGGACGTGCACGACCGGGGTCGAGGCGATGAGCTTGAGCACCCCCCGGGAGAGGGTGGCGCGGCCCACCACGACCACGGCGTCCGGGCGCAGGTGGTCGGGCAGCGCGCCCGCGTTGAGCAGCAGGGAGCCGTGGCGCAGGCCGTGGCCGGTCGGCTCGGCGACGACCGGCCAGCCGGCGCGTTCGGCCCGGTCGGAGAGGTGGGGGTGGGGGTGGCCCACCACCCCCCCGGGGGGGGGGCCGCGGGTGTGGGGGGGGTGGAGGCCGGTGGTTGTTGG
>NZ_JBHWIE010000021.1:59781-60787 GCF_042732085.1 Actinosynnema sp. NPDC059797 | reverse complement strand
GACGTGGACTTCCGCCGCGCCTGCCGGCTGGTGGACGCGGTCGCGGTGACCGAGCGGGTACCCGACGCGGAGTCGCTGGCGATGTTGAAGGCGGAGCTGCTGCCCGGCTGGGACCACGTGTGGCTGCAGGCCGAGCAGGACTGGTGGCGGGAGGCGCGACTGCGGGCGCTGGAAGCGCTGAGCGGGCGCTTCCGGTCGGCGGGCGACCGGAACCGGGCGCACCAGGCGGCGCTGGCGGCGGTGCAGAGCGACCCGCTGCGGGAGAGCGCCCACCGGACGCTGGTGGAGCTGCACCTGGCCGAGGGGAACCCGGCGCAGGCGCTGCGGCAGTACACCGCCTACCGGCTGCGGCTGCGCAGCGAGCTGGGGCTGGAGCCCTCGCCGGAGATCCACCGGCTGGTGCGACCCCTGCTGGGCAACCGGTGAACGGGGCGGAGCTGGGCGTGGTGCTGGCCGCCACCGGCCTGCTGTGGCTGGCCGGGTTCGGCGTGTTCGCCCTGGCCTGCCGGTGGTCGGCGGCCGAGCCCCACCGGCTGCGGGACGCCCGGCGGATCGCCGCCTGGCAGCGCGTGGGCCCGTGGCTGTTCGCGGCCGGCTCCCTGCTCGCCGTGGCCGGCGCGGGGCTGCTGGTGGTCGGTTGAGCCGCCGGCGCAATCACCCGAAGTGATGAGTTTGGGGTGGTCCTGAGGGGCAACTCACGGCGCATCGCCCCGGCGACCGGAAGGAGGGGAGCATGACCGAACCCCGCAGGGAGAACGAGAACGAGGACGTGGAACGCGGCGCCGCCGAGGAGGGCGCGGGCGCGCCGCTGACCGACACCGAGCGCGAGCTGTCCCGGCGCGCGCCCAGTGACACGCCGGAGGACGGGCCCGGGTCGACGGGCCCCCGGCGGACCTGACCCGAGCGACGGGAGCGTGGCCACCCACCCCGCGACCACCCACCAGGCCGCCGCCCGCCCGCACTCCAACAACGGCTGGGACACCATGACGACGCACACGCCCACCCA